>JAGDMB010000294.1 GCA_017860375.1 Bacteroidota bacterium
TGTTTTACAATGGCCAAACCCAGTCCCGATCCTTTTACCCTGTTTGCCATGTTCTTTTCTGTGACCCTGTAAAATTTATCAAAGATATATTTCTGGTCATTTTTTGAGATCCCGATGCCCTGGTCTTCCACTTCAACATAGGCATAGTGGTCGTATTTTCCGGTTCGGATGACAATGCTCTTGTTTTCGGTACTGTATTTTATGGCATTGTCAATAAGGTTTACAAAGGCATCCGCAATGGCATCCCTGTCAGCTGATATAACAGGCAGGGTGGTATCCGGCTCAAATGAATAGCTAAATCCTTTGTTTTCCATTGTATGCCGGAAGGTAAGCACGGAATTCTCCACAATTTCATTGAGATCGGTATCACTGAAAAAGTACTTTCTTTTGTTGCCCTCGATCTGCGAAAAGCTGAGTATTCTGCTCACCATACCCGATAACCGGGTAGTTTCATTCAACAGCACAGCATAATACTCCCTTATTTTTTCAGGATCGGTTACTCTTCCCATTTCCAGTGTCTCAATGTACATGCTGATCAAAGCAAGCGGAGTGCGAATTTCATGCGAAACACTCGATACAAAATCGCTTTTGAGCTGTGTAAGTTCGACTTGTCTTGTAATATTCCTGAATATCAGCCATGCTCCGAAAAGTAAAATAATATCCATCAATCCAACCAGGATGAGGTTCCTTCTGCTCCTGTCCCTGGCAAGATCAGCAATGGTAATGTCTTTAAGTTCGATGCCCATCCGGTATCCTTTCAGAAGCCAGAAAGGCTTTAACTCTGAAATCCTGCCCGATTTAACCTGTTTATTGGAGGTGTAAAAAGGCAGGTCTTCCCCTTCACGGTAAGCATTTATAAGGAATTTATCTTTTGCTATTTCCTGAATTTTAGGATCCAGGACCTGGCTGATGAATTTTTCGGGATCAATGATCAAAACGTTGATAAAAGACTGTTCTTTTGTCTGGGTAATAAATACGATCCACTGCCCATCCCTGCCAGGATTATCAATCCTCTCTATTTTCCGGTACCCTCCTCCCAGATAGGCTTGCAGCCTCTGTAGCGTTTCTTTCTGGCTTTCCAGTCCTGCCATAACAACTGCAAGTATTGCGCTATCTCTGTAGGAATCGGGTACAGAAGACAGGTATCCAAGATTTTGATCGAACAGCATCAGGCTTTTTAAGGAAGGGATTTCAGCGATTAGCTTGCTTAATTCAGGATCATCATCCGGTTTGAATTTGTTCAGGCTGTTTTCAATCCGGCTGGCAAGGTTGCCTATAATATCATCGGAGTATTGGTTTATGGAAAAAAGGATGGCATCAAGCTGGTTTCGGTATATGTCCTGAATAACCTTTTCATTCTGCCTGAGATTGCCGATCTCAAATACAGAAAAGATCATAACAGGCAAAATAATAACCAGCACGATCAGCAGGCCAATTTTCCGGATAGAATGACGCATATACTGAGAATGACATAAATATAGCACATTTCAGTTGAAATAATCTCATTTAAATCAGGAAAGGAGACAAGTGTTCCAAACCTGCTCCTTTCCTTGTGAAAACAATTAAAAAACCCTAAACCCAATATCGGTTGCCACGGAATGACCAGTCGCCTCAATTTCCGTTATTCTTCCTGTTTCTCCAGTATTCGATGTAGCCGGATTGCGTGATAATACCTACCGGTCCTTCATAAATACCGCCATTCCCTCCTGTGTCCAGTACCCGCACTGCAATCACATTTACCTTTCCTTTCTGAATCAAACCTTCCGGTACATAATATCCCCTGGATGCATTCCACTCCGGACCACCATTAGGCCAGTCACTTGACCTCGAAGGGAATTTGCCCGTTGATCCCACCAGGGTGCCATTGATATACAGCTGATCAATATCATCAATTTTGCCCAGGAGAACGACCAGTTTATCCGCTGCATCGCTTCCCTGGTAAACAAATGATTTCCTGTACCATGCATACCCGTCATAATCCCTGTACCCCTGATCTTCCCAACTCGAAGGAACAAATATTTCATCCCATCCGCTATCGTCAAATTCAATGTCTTTGCGTTTGGGGTCATCACCGGTTTTAAATTTCCATGTCGTCTGCAGGTTCACTTCCAGTTTTATCGGATTTTTTTCACCGTACAGGCCGATTTCACCGCTAACAATCCCTCCTTCTCCATATGAATCATATACTTTAACGGCAATAAGATTGGAACCGTCAAAGTTGATGTACTTTTCAGGAAGGTAGTAAATACGCTCCGCATTATAAGCGGTACTATAATGCGGTGGAAAGTCACCGGTCGAACCGATCTTCTGTCCGTTCAGGTATACTTCGTCTACATCGTCGATATAACCCATATTGAGGTACAACATGCGTCCCTTGTAAATGGAAGGTATGGAAATTTTCTTCCGGTAGAAAGCATATCCGTTGTACCCGTTAAATCCCTGGCCTTCCCAGTCTGAAGGGACCTTAATGGTTTCCCATTTGCTGTCATCAAACTTCGGAGCTATCCATTCGTCATTGATACCGATTGAAAATGACCATGAACCTTTCAGGCTTTGAAGGAGCGACAGATCGTAAGCGTTTGCAGAAACCTGCGCCGACAGGGCTAGCAAGGATATTGTGACGGAAACAAAAAGTGCCCTTTTTCCGGTTGTATTCAATAATGTGCTCATAGTGAATCCTCCCTGTAATTGTCAATTATTCATATACTTTTCATACCAATAATCCCAGACCGACTGATTGGAATAGTATTTATTCCTGTATCGTTTATAGTTTTCGGCCGACATAAACCCCACCGGTCCTTCATAAATACCCCCATTGAGCTGGCTATCGAATACCCTCACGGAAATGATATTCGTTCCATCCGGTTTCAGCAGGTTTTCAGGAATTTTATAGATTCTGCGGGCATTGTATTCCCAGCCGGATCTTTTATACTCCGCATCCTTCTTCAGATCATAGACATTGCCAATATGTTTGCCGTTCAGATAGACATCATCGATATCATCAATTTTTCCGAGTGAAAGATAATATTCGCCCTCACTGAAACGCTGGGGCAATTTGAATTTTACCCTGTACCATGCATATCCATCGTAGTTACCGTATCCCTGGTTTCCCCATTCCGAGGGCACGCGGATCTTGCTCCAGTCCGCATCATTGAAATCCGGGGAGCTCCAGTCCTTGTTATCCCCTGTATGGAATTTCCAGATACCGCTTAAATTCAGACTGAGATAATCCATGTCCACATCCCTGTAGATACCGACAGGGTCACCGATGATGCCACCCTCAAGATAGGTATCGTATACCTGAATGGCAATGGTGTTTTCAGCATTTTCTTTAAGATAAACCGCAGGAATGGCATATTTTCTTCTTTGATATGCCGCAGTCTCAAAGTTTGGCGGAAACGTACCGCTTTTGCCTATCGCTTTGCCATTCAGGTAAACCACATCCGCATCGTCAATACGACCCAGTACAAGATAAAAGGTAGTATAGGCCTTTATTTCTCCCATTTTAAATGTTTTCCGGTACCAGGCATATCCGTTGTAATCATTGTATCCCTGATCTTCCCATCGCTCAGGTACCCTTATCACGTCCCAGCCGGAATCATCAAAGGAAGGGCTTGCCCATTTGGTATCGTCTCCGATTGAGAATTTCCAGTTTCCTGACAGCGATACAATTTTTTGCAGGTCTTCAGCGTGGACCGAAACACTTGAAGCAATTGTCAGCCAGAAAAAAGGTAATAATAGGTATTGTTTTGTTTTCATAAAACTGCATTTTCATTGTGAACTCCAATTACCAGCCCAAAAGTAGAAGGACTTAAAGAAACCCTTGTCACCACCAGGTAAATAATTGTCACGAAATGTCACAGGATTGCAAATTATTGTGTGTTTTGAGCGGCAGGATTGTTTTTTGTCGTACGTGTTAATCTTTTACAAATCCATGACAAATCGTGACATCAATTTACCTGCCTGTGACAGCGATTTTCCTGAAGCCCCATACTTTTGGTGTGTAATTTCAAATCACATTGTTA
>JAGDMB010000053.1 GCA_017860375.1 Bacteroidota bacterium
CAAACCAATGGCCTGACGAAAAAAAGGCGGCCTTAGCCGACTTTGTGATTGTGAACGATGAAAAATCCCTTATTATCCCTCAAATACTTTTTATCCACAATCAACTGACCGCTTAAAAATCAAATCCAATTCAGTTATGTTCAGATTAGGAAAATGGATAGGCGCGGGACTTGGCTGGACAATAGGAGGTCCTATCGGAGCGCTTCTGGGCTTTGCCTTCGGCACCCTGATTGATGCGGCCAAACTGGAAAAATATGAAAGGCCTGAGAGCACCACCACCGGTGATTTCGTGGTAAGCCTGCTTGTATTGATAGCCGCCGCCTTGAAAGCCGACAACAAGGTTGTCCGGGCCGAACTCGATATGGTAAAAACCTATCTGGTACGAACCTTTGGTGAAACGGAGGCAGGTGAGATGCTCCCGCTTCTCCGCGATTTGCTGAAAAAGGATATTCCGCTGGAGGATGTGGGCCAACAAATCAGGCATAAAATGAATTATGCATCCCGGCTTGAGCTCCTTCACCTGGTCTATGGGATTATCAGTGCCGACGGGTCAGTCGACGTCAGGGAAATAAATGTTTTCTACTCGATTGCCGCTTCCATCGGTATTTCAGAAAACGATTTCCGTTCGATCCGGTCGATGTACACGCCATCCGTCAACTGGGCTTATGAAGTTCTGGGCATAAAACAGGATGCCACTCCGGAACAGGTGAAAAAAGCCTACCGTCAGCTTGCGCTAAAAAACCACCCTGACAGGGTGTCGTACCTGGGCGAAGAGATCCGGAAAAAGGCAAACGAGAAATTCACAAAGATCAACGAGGCCTATGAGGCAATTAAAAAGGAAAAAAATTTCAATTGAAATCCGGATGGTGAAGCAGAAAGCCCGCTATTGAATTATACGAATGAAAATTCCGTTATCACGGGTATTAACCCTCCCGCAGCTCTGCTGCGGGATTGTTCGACTAACAAATTTCAGTTTGTTTACACCTGAAATTTGAGTCTCACGAAGAAAACAGAACGTCCTTTTATTGTGCAGGTTCATTATTAATGTTAATTTTGTACCCGTATTGAATCCAATCCTTTGCGTATGAATTTAAAGGAAACTCTTGCTATTTCGGGACAAAGCGGTTTATTTAAATTTGTTTCAGAGGGCCGCAACGGTATCGTTGTGGAATCCTTTGCCGACAAAAAAAGGTCGTTTGTTCCCGCGACCACCAAGGTCAGTTCTCTTGAAGACATCGCCGTATATACGAGCGACAAGGAAATCGCGCTGAAAGATGTGTTTAAAATCATCTTTGATAAGGAATCCGGCGGAAAGGCCGTTGACACGAAGACGGCTTCGGTCGATGACCTGAAAAAATACATGGAAAAAATCCTGCCCGAATATGACCGGGAGCGGGTTTATGTTTCCGATATCAAGAAGATGTTCAGCTGGTACAATATTTTGCAGGAGAATAACCTGCTGACCTTTGAAGAAGAGGTAAAGGCTGAAGAACAGGCCACAGGAGAACAAAAATCCGAAAAACCCGATACGGCAGAGGCAAAAGACAAAAAAACACCGGAAGGTACCTCAAAAGAAAAACAGGCAAAGGGAAAGTCAAAACCGAAAGAGAAAAAGACGGCTCAACCAGTCAGGCAAACGGTATCAAAAAATGCCGGGAAGCCTAAAAGTTTTGATGGCAAATAAAGTTCTGCCGTTGCGAAAACCGATGACAAAACTCCTCCCTTTGGCAGGAGTTTTGTAGTTTTAAGGGTTGTTTAATAGTTTTTAACAATTTTTTAGCTATAAAAGCAGGAATGCATTTAACTTTGCATCCTTAAAATCGTACTATTATTAAAATCTATATCATGAAAAGAAATTTTTCCCTTCAGTCGCTTGCTATAATCATGCTGGCCCTGCTATGGAATGGTGCAGAAATTTTTGCCCAGACGGAAACCAAGGTCACCCCAGTAATTGAGTGGACAAATAAAACCTATGATTTCGGGAAGATACCCCAGGGTAAACCGGTTACGGCAGAATTTCAGTTTAAGAATCCCAGCCTGGTACCGTTGATCATCAATTCCGTGAAGCCATCCTGCGGATGCACGGTTGCGGATTATCCAAAGGAACCTGTCCAGCCGCAAAAAACCGGAACCATCCGGGTGACTTTTAATGCCGCAAATACAGGTTATTTTCAGAAATCCGTAGTCATCGCAACCAACGCCGGTGAAGAAAACGAGGTACTGATTATCAAGGGTGAAGTAATCCCTGAGGGGGAGCAGACTAAACCTGCCGAAACCAAGAAGTAAATCCCCATCCTGTTCATCGCAATCCGCGTTCATCATGCTGGTTGTTCTTTCCCGTTCATCCCTTACGGATAACTATGCCCTATGGCTGCAACGCCTGTATCCCGGCATTGAGCTTGCAGATGCGTATTCAGCCGGTATCGGAACCCTGGATGAAGCGTTAAAGCTCTGCTCCGGAATATTGCTTACCGGCGGGGCGGATGTGCACCCTTCTTGGTACGGACAAGCGGCTGAAGCTTCACGTTGCAAAGGCATTGATGAAAAGCTTGACCAGCTGGAGTTTGATCTGGTTAAAACTGCCCTCGACAGGAAACTTCCCTTGCTGGCAATTTGCAGGGGAATACAAATTGTAAATATCCGTTTCAGGGGATCTCTTATTGTTGATATTCCTTCCGATTACGGAAATACCGTTATCCACCGCGATAAGGAAGATGTTTACCATGCCGTCACCGTTGCAAAGGATTCGAACCTATTCAGGTACGGTATGGCCAGTCATTTTGTGGTTAACAGCAGCCATCACCAGGCTATTAAAACACCCGGAGAAGGGCTTGTTCCTGTCTCCTGGTCGGATGATGGGCTCATTGAGGCCATCGAACTTGATCGACGGTTCGCTCATCCCTTCTTTACAGGGGTTCAATGGCACCCTGAACGGTTGGATATCGCGCATCCGATGTCGGGACCTGTCGGAGAGGCTTTTTTACAAAAAGCAGAGCAATACAGGAGATGATTTCTCTCCTTCAGGTTTCCTGAATGCCATTTGCAGATTTATTTGTTGATCCGTTTCATGTCCCGGCGGTTTCAAAATACGTCCGGATCCTGTCTTTTTCCTGAGGGGTCAGCTGGTAGACATTTTTTTTATAATCCTTCCGGGAAGCCAGGAATTTCTCTACGTTTTCCTCAAATTCTTCCGACCACGAGAGATTCAGCTCTGTATAGATCCTTTTTAACTCCATCACCGGATTGTTTTCCAGATCTTCATACCGGATCTCGGCAAACTGATTTTCACTCAACCTCTTCCGTTCACGCGACACATACTCCACGAAAGACCGAAGTACCGACGCCGCTTCACCGGTATCCGGACCCTTCCAGTTTTTTTTCAACCGGTTTGAACCGGCCATGATATTCCACATCTTCACCGTCGAGGGAATTACCTCAAAAGGGGAACGGCAGATATGGATAAACCTGGCTCCGGGGAACATACCTGCCAGTAAAGGTATGCGCAGGGTATGAAACGGATTTTTCGACACAATCTGCCTGCCTGTCAGAAAGGTTATTTTCCGGAAAAAAGTCAGAAGATTCTTCTTCCATTTCTCCAGGTCTTTGCCTTTGGGTATATAATCCTCATAACCAAGCAGGAAATACTGGTCGCCGGAGGGGAAAAACAATTTTTCCAACGGACTTTCCGATCCCATCCTGATTAAAGCAAATTCATCTTCCTGAGGATCCGTGGGCAAAACCTTAATGTCATCCATCAAACGGCCCCTTGCCGTGTGGTGTTTCATAATGGGAATGTAATAGTCGGAGCTGAAAAGAAAATGGTCAGGAATGACCGTCTGAACGGTAGTGGGCGTTGTAAACTGCGGATCAAGACTGATAAGCTGATGCAGGTAAGTACTGCCTGTACGCCAGTGTCCGATAATGAAAACAGGTGGTTTTTCAATACGTGCCGCCGCGACGGGTCGGGAATATCTGATGTTTTCAATAAGGGCAAAAAAGGAAGACAACAGGGAATTAAACAACAGCACAAAGAGCCTGGGAAGGAAAGCCGGACGTAACGAAATCCCATTCCTTGCCATCATTTTAATCAGCACGGGAAATCGTATGCCTATCAGAAGATTTATATAGTTCATGGGATAAATTCCATTTCAAACAGGGATCGGTCGGCAATTTAAGGTTCGGCTTGGATGAATTGCTGCAGGAATATCAATGAATATCGTTCTTTTGCTGCTGGGCATACACAAATTCAGCCATGGTATCGACGGTATTGACAATATGCCTTGCCAGGTTCTGATCATCCATTCTTACATTGAATCTTTTCTGGATAGCAATCACCACCTCAATGACATCGATGGAATCGATGGTGATCACGTTATCACCGCTCAGCAGGGGTATGTCATCCCGGATTGAATCGGGATTGATGGTTCCCATGTTCAGCGTGTCAAGGATCAGCCTTTTTATTTCAAGCTTTATTTCCGGTAAAGTAAGTGCCGACATACGAGGATTTTCTATTACAATTGCGCGATTGTCTTTTTCAGATCCTTAAAAAAAACAGCTTCAAGATCTGCCCTGGCCCGGATCATGTCGCCAAGTTCCTTTAGCTTTTCAGTACCCAGATCCCTGTTCTTGGCCATCCTGGATGAATACAGGGAGATCTCCCTCCAGCCGTCACCGATATCCATCATTCGTCGCGAAAGGTCCTGCAGCATCGGTGCATCCATAAGCATGCCTGCTTCGCGAAGAAAGGAGGCATACATGTAACGGAATCCTCCGCCACCGGTACCCTGGTCTTCAAGCATAACGTTGATCCTGAATATCTCATGTGCCAGCTCATCCATATCCCTGGCGTATTTCGGCCATTGCACAATCTTATCGGCAAACCGCCGGATCCCCTTCACACCTAGAAACGGCAACGGGATCTTCAGCATATAGAAAACGGTATCCTTGATGCCTTTTCGTATCCCTGCCCTGAAATCAATCTCTGCAGGCACATTTACAGGATAATACATAAATCCTTTCGGGGCCATCGAGCCGGTTGCAAATCTTCCTTTTCGCAGGTTCTCCCTGCTGATCTCCGCTATTTCCGGATGATAACCGTCGCTTACCCGGTATGTATCACCGTTTTTTCCGATCACGGCCAGAAAATGAACATTGATGTGAACGCGAATCCAGGCCGGAAAATAATCCATATAGAAAAAATCAACCTGGACGGCCACTGGCTGGTTTTGTTCCAGTAAACTGTCCAGCTCCCTTTCGGCCTCCAGTGGATCGGAATACTTCCGTGTAATGAATTGAATGCCCGATCGTTTTGCGAAATTCTTCCGGATTTTCCCCGGTTGGATGCGGGCAATGACGGCAGGGAAATGCAGCATCGGGGTTTTCATGTAGCCAAAGAAGATCCCGCTGGAGATCCCGAAAACCATAGGTTCTGAAATTTTAAGTCCATGATGGTTCAACATTGCGGTCAAAGTGCCCGACTCACAATGCGCGGCCATGACATGGTTGAATGGGATATTGCTCATGGATGGGTCAACTCTGGTTTTGTGAGGACAACATAGGGATTTCCGGTAGCGATCTGTGAGATGACAACCGGTTTTTGATTTTCAACATCGGATTTAAAACCCGGACGCCATTCGTTATCCTGACGCGTGGTAATGATCTGGAAAAAGTTGGCAACCGGGATATTGAAAACGTCAGCGTACTTTTTAAGTTCGGAAACTTTTATCGTCGGAAAATACTTGTGCGTCAGATGCTTTTTCACACGGCGTTTCGACAGACCGACCCTGGAAGCCAGCTCAGAAACGGTCATTTCTTCGATGTTCATATACAGGCAAACGGGACTGATATCGCCGTTCTGAAGCTTTTCAAAGGATTCCCGTTCTATTTTGCCCATGAAATTATAGAACTCATCGATATAATGTCCCGAAATATAGGATCCGGTCTGAACAGGCCCGATAGAATTGTCGCCTTTTTCAGCATAAAGGATAACCTGATGCGCCTTGAAGTCGGTTAATACATCTTTTTCTTTCATGACGGTCCTCCCCTTTCGTTAAGGCAAAAGCCTATTTGCGTTTTGTAAAGACATAGACGACAACAATCAGTGATATTCCGAAAAATCCCAGCAAAGACAACAATTGAGGCCACACGGTGCCTATGCCTGCACCCCTCGCAAAAATACTAAAAAAAGCATCGGTTCCCCAATGCAGGGGCGAAATAATGCTGATGGTACGGATGGCATCGGGCATCATATAATTGGGCACAAAAATCCCTCCCAGCACAGCCAGAATAACTACAAGAACGGATCCCAGCGGGGCAGCCTGGCCAAATGTAGACGTGACCGTGCCGATCAGCAATCCGAATCCGATAGCGGCCAGCGAGGACGCAACTGCAACGACGATAAGGGCAAGAATATTGACGTCAAGGGACAGGGGAGGCAAATGGCTGACGAGGGGAAGGAAATACCGGCCGATACCGATCATCAGAATGAATTGCAGGAGGCAAACCACAAGAAATACCGTGATCTTTCCCGAAAAGAAAGCCAGCCGTGTTACCGGCAGGGTCATCATGCGGTCTTTGGTCCCCAGAAGTTTCTCGTTGATGATACTGCCTGCAAGCGGCACCACAATGAAAAACATGGCAAACAAAATAAAGGCCGGAACGTTGTTGTTCAAAAGATTGAATCGCCTGAGCCGGGTGTGGTCGCCGGCCTCCCCGGCACGGATAGTGACCAGCCTTTCAGCACCCGAGTAATTACCCGGAAGATTGATTTTCAGCGATTTATGCGCCTGATTCCGGATGCCCGAACGAATGGATGAGATAACCTGTTGTCTTCCGGGAAAATCCGGTAGTTCCTTTTCAAAATCCGTCATGGCCAGCTCTTGCCTGTAAGCATCCATCTGATCCGAGACCGAAGCCTTGAGGGCTTCGGTATAACTTTCCATGTATACCTTTATTGCGGTGGATTCAATGATCATCTGCAGCGAAGAAACCAGCATTTCCGTATATATTTTCATGACAGCAGGATCGTACAGGATCGTTACCCCGGATAATTTCCCTGCATCCATATTCCCTGTGTTTGCAGTGTCTGAAGCATGCTCCCGTGCAAGCTGCTGGATCGTTGCGGTTGCCCCCTGCGGCACCATCAGCAGAATCTGATACCGGCCTTCGCTTACAGCCCTTTGTGCTTCTTTTTCCGATTCAAAAACACGGCAGGTAAAATGATCATTGGTTTTCAGTTCCTCTTCAATGGTGTTCCCCAGGGCTGCTGAATCGGAGTTGACCAGCAGGATCTTCATCCCGGAATCCGTTCCGATAATCTGATTCTCCTGGGTGATGGTGATAATGACCAGCATGGCAGCGGGCATCAGAAAAAGAAGGATAAGTCCCGGCAGATCGCGCACGATCTGCAGAAACTCCTTTTTCAGTATGGCAGCGTATTTTTTCAATTTATGATTTTCTGTTCATCCAGCCTGTTCCGTATCAATCCCTCAGTTCTGTGCCGGTGAGATTCAGGAACAGGTGTCCCAGGTCATTGCATCCCGGCGATGCAGCGATCAGTTCAGCCGGTTTACCATCCGTAATGATCCGGCCGTGGTCGATGATGCTTACGCGCGAACACAGTTGTTCCGCTTCATCCATATAATGCGTGGTATAGAGGATGGTGGTACCGGTTTTGTTCAATGCCTTCAGGTAATCAAAAATCAGGATCCGCAATTGCGTATCCACTCCCAGGGTAGGTTCGTCGAGCAGGACAAGGGAAGGCTCATGTATAATACCGGCAATGAGGTTAACGCGTCTTTTAATGCCTCCGGAACATTTCGACAGGATTTTATTTTTGTGTTCCGCCAGGTAGAACGTTTTGATGGATTCGTTCGCTTTGCTTTTCAGTTTTTTGCCATACAAGCCATGCATCTGTCCGAAAAAAAGGATATTTTCAATGACAGTGAGGGAAGGATAGAGGGCGATTTCCTGGGGAACAAGACCGAACCTGCTCTTTAGCCAATCGGAGTTTTGGCTGATATTCCTGCCAAACAACTTTGCTTCTCCGGCGGAATACGGTATAATACCGCAAAGAATGGCAATCAATGTGGATTTACCGGCGGCATTCGGTCCCAGTATCCCGAAAAATTCTCCCTGCCGGATCGTCAGGGTGATCCCTTTTAAAGCCTCTTCTGCCGATCCTTTGTATCGCTTTTTCAGATTCGTGGTGGTAATGACAGGATCGTGACTCATGCAAAACGCAATTATGAAACCCTACGCGGATTAAGACCGGCAAATATGCAATATCCCCAACTAAGTTCAAAAGATATGGATAAAAAAATATAAACGGCTGCTGCCAAATCCTTCTACATTATTTATGTTTGTATAAAATGTTGCTTTCTGCCCGGATGAAAAAGACAATTGAATACCCCCATTACCCTCCACGTTTCGTGGTATTAATTTTTGAACGGATGCGCCATCTGTTCATGAGGCTAAACAGGAGGTTCACACATCCCAACGTGGCCGTTTTCGAGATGGCGCATAATTTATGGCTGGCAGCAGGATTGAATGTTGCCGCTGAGCTTGGGATCGCGGACCTGTTAAAGGAGGGAGGAAAATCCATTCATGACCTTGCAGTCCTGACCGGTACCCATGAAGAATCCCTTTACCGCATGATGCGTATGCTTGCCTCACAGGAGATTTTCAGGGAAACGAAAAGCCGGTTTTTTACCCTTACACCGCTTGCCGGCGCACTGCAGGAAAACAACATAAAATTCCTTATAACAAGCCATCTTTCAAAAAGACAGTTTCACCTCTTCGGGGAAATGATGTACACGATCCGCACGGGAAAAAGCGTCCATGAAATTGTCCTCGGCAACAAGGTGTTCGAAGATCTTGGACAGGATGAGCAGCACAACGAGCGATTCATCAATGCCATGACGAATGTCTCGCTTATGCAGATCAGTACCATCCTGCCCGTTTATCCGTTTAAGAAATACAAAAACATCATCGATATCGGCGGCGGGGAAGGGTTAATGATGGCTGCCCTTTTGCAGAAATATCCCGGATGCCGGGGTATCGTATTTGACCTGCCCCAGTCAGCCGGATTGGCGGTAAAATTCATTGAACGATACGGTATTGACGACCGGTGTACTTTCGTTGCCGGCAGTTTTTTCGAAACCATTCCCGAAGGCGGGGATCTGTACATCATGAAAAATATTCTGCACGACTGGAATGATGAATCCTGCCTTATCATTCTCCGGAATATTGCGATGACCATGCCATCCGCTTCGCGGCTGCTGATCATCGACCCGGTTGTGGAAGAAGGAAACAAACCTTCTATTGGAAAAATGACCGATATGCTGATGATGACAGCCCTTGAAGGTAAAGAAAGGACCAAAGACGAATTCAGGATCCTTCTTGATCAGGCCGGTTTCCGTATCCGGAAAGTGTATCGGACGATCTCACAATTGATTCTGATTGAAGCGGAGAAAGCGTAGGTCACCCTTGGCAAACCAGCATCAGCGAATGTTCGACATTGCGCAGGTGGTTGTATAGCAGAATGTTTTTTATACGGTTTCGGGAAACCGGGCAAATGCTTACCGAATCCGGAACCATCTGCCGGCTGATGATTACGGAAGCGAGCCACAAAGCAAATGCAGAGGAAGTGTAGTATTCGCCGCAAAGAGGTTTATACGCGGCACAGCCGGTTTCAGCGGCAAAAAAAGAATCCATGAGCCGACGGTATATTTCATCCAAAGGGAAATCTCCATTCATCCCTAAAAGTACCAGGTCGAGATCCTCCTTTTTTATACCATTATCCTGAAGAAAACTTTCGATTTCAGTTTCAATCCTCACTTCCGGTATATCAGCGGGCGTAAAAAAAGTGGTCACGCCTCTGATGACAGCGTTTGTGATGTTTTCCGATCGACCGGACAACATAAAAAAAGCGGAACCCTCACCGGCTATTGTTCCCGGGGTTGTGTTTTTCAACAAGCCGAGGGTATCTGAAGGCAGTTTCCAGTAATCCAGGTAACCATACAGTTGCATAAAATCAGGTGTACATTCATCGATGCCGCCAACCAAAACATTTTCAGCCTGTTGTTCTTCGA
Source organism: Bacteroidota bacterium (assembly GCA_017860375.1). Lineage (GTDB taxonomy): Bacteria > Bacteroidota > Bacteroidia > Bacteroidales > UBA10428 > UBA5072. The sequence continues at coordinate 10,092 of JAGDMB010000053.1, forward strand.
GTTGCATCATGGCATCCTGCAAGGCACTTTCAAATGAAAAGCCGCGGTGGCAATAGGTCACGTTGTAATTGTGGTTTTTCAGCATCATGGCTATCTGCGAAGCCACTGCATTGTGTGTGGAATAGATAAAAGGAAGGACGCTGGTAATGTGTTCCTTGTTATTCAGCATCTCGGTCAGGAATTGCTCGAGGCTATTCAGACATCCCAGTCCGGTGCCAACCACAATCGCATCCGGCTGAATATTTCCCGCCCGGTTGATACACAATTGCGAAGAAGCCAGACCCATTTTCAGGATTCTTGGCATACGTCTCAGCAAAACCGGATTGATGAGATTGCGGTAGTCAGGTTCAATGCAGGTAAGCCGGTTCGCCAGGAAGCTTTCAACACGACCCGGGAATTCCGTGGTATCATGGGTGTGCTGGGGAGAAATTATGCCGGAAGCGGTAATAAATGCTTTCATCTTATATTTTCGAAAATATTAGGGTGGTGTTATTTCCTCCGAATCCAAACGAATTGGAAACGACATGATTCACCACTGCCTTCTGAACGACAGCAGGTTGCCGGAATGACAATTCGGGCATCGGATGCGGGCAGTTGATTCCCGGAAGAAGGATCTGATCGCGGATTGAAAGTACGGAAAAAACGGCCTCCACGGCTCCTGCAGCTCCAAGCGTATGACCGGTTAAAGCCTTGGTCGAA
>JAGDMB010000295.1 GCA_017860375.1 Bacteroidota bacterium
CATTATGATTGCAAAGTACCGGCCGCCATCATTGAGACAAACGAGGAGCTGAACCTTCCGGATGATGAAGGAACGCTTGCACTGCTTCAAAATTTAGCCACACCGGTTGACTGCTTCTTTTATGACGCGGGTTATCATTTTGAATTGATCCGCGATCCGGAAGGAGTTTCGCTTGAACGCATTTTTTTGGACTACCCCACCAATGATCCCGCAAATTGGCATTCTGCTGCTGAAGACGCAGGCTTTGCAACACCGGGGTATAAGAATTCCCAATCCATACTGCCGGCTGAATCCGATGTTTCATCCGTCTGGACAGAGCCTGAGGTTTTTACACCCGATAATGACGGAAAAGATGATTTTCTTGCCATTTTGTATCATCTGGATGGGGGATCTTTGGCCAATGTAATGATCTTTGACAGCCGCGGAAGACTAATCAGACGGCTGGCAAATAACACATGGCTTGGTACAGAAGGATGTTTAACATGGGATGGCACCAATGCAGAAGGCAACCTTGTTGTGGCAGGCATCTATATTGTTTACGCCGAAATCCTTTCCGAAAGTGGGGTTATTAGAAAATTTACCCGCACCTGTGTTCTTTCAAAAGAACTGAATTAAAAACAGAATGAATTCCAGGTCGTTTTTCCGTAACCAAAGTCTTTGAATAGTCGTACTTATTTTAGAATTTTATCCGATGAAAAGATCCATCCGGAAAACTGCCGCTTTATGAAATACACCATCCTGGTTGCCGATGACTCTAAAGTTTACTTCGATATTATTGAAGAGGCATTCCGGCAATTTGGGGACAACTACCATCTGATCTGGGCAAACACAGGCAAAATGGCCTGCCTGATGGCCGAACGGCACCTGCCGGACCTTATTTTGATGGATGTTATTATACCTGAGATGAATGGTGTGCAGGCTATCAAAGCATTGAAAGAAAATCACCTTACCTCCGATATCCCGGTGATCATGCTATCTGCTTCTGAAAGCCTGCAGGCAATATATGAAACAGGCGCGCATGACTTTATTTCCAAACCTTTCAATCAATTCGAATTATACATGCGGGTAAGGTCTTCTTTGACCCTGATTGACAAAATCAAGGAAATAAAGAAGCAAAAGGAGAAACTGGAAAGAGAACATCAAAAAATATCGCAGCAGCGAAAAGAAATAATTGACGATATCACCTATTCCAAAAGGATACAAAAAGCCATTCTGCCCACAAACGACCTGGTCAGGGATATCTTCCCCGAGCACTTTATTCTTAACATTCCGAGAAATATTGTGAGCGGGGATTTTTACTGGGTGGGGAACAAATCAGGCAAAAAGATCATTGCGGTCGCCGATTGCACAGGTCATGGAATATCAGGCGCGTTTATGACCATGGCCGGAATTGCTTATATGAATGATATCTTTAACCGGTATACGATGGACGATCCGGCTGAATTTTTATTTCTTTTGCGGGAACAGGTCATGAAACTGCTTCACCAGAAAGGTATTGAAGGTGAAGCTGCCGATGGTATGGATGTGGCGCTGTGCATAGTGGATGATGAAAACAAATGCTTCAAATATGCAGGAGCCAATAACCCGGTTTACCACCTCAGCCAGCATGGATTGGAGTTGTATAAGGCCGACCGAATGCCGATCGGAATCCATGTTAATTTCACAACACCCTTTACTTCCCATACATTCCCGTATCATTCAGGAGATATGTTATACCTGTTTTCTGACGGATATGCGGATCAGTTTGGCGGTCCGGAAAATAAAAAATTTCGTTACAAACAATTTCAGGATCTTCTCACATCGATAGGGCAAAATCCAATGGCAGATCAACGTGAAATCCTTCAACGCACCTTTATAAACTGGAAAGGCGATGAGGAACAGGTGGATGATATTCTTATTTTTGGAATTCGTTTATAATCGATTGCATGTTTCCGATCCGCATTATGTTTTTTAATAAAGTTTTACTAATTTCCTTTTTAAATTACCGGTATGATTGTTTCACGTCATCGAAAAAGCATTGATTCATTCGCAGTGTTGATATTTCTGCTTTGGCTTTCTGTGGGTTCGGTAAATATGCTTTGCGCACAGGGCAGATCAATACCTCAGGATATAAAGGCCGAAATTAGCCAAAACGATCAGCAAGTTGCAAAATACACCGGGGAAGGGAACATGACAGAAGCTGCCGGCTTTTTAAACCGTTCGGCCTACTTGCTGCAAACCCGCGGTTTTAATAATGAAGCGGCTGAATATTATGAGAAAGTACTGGAAATAAACCAACAGCTTGACAATAAGGCTGCGATTCAAAGGGTTTCAAATACCCTGGGGGGAATTTACCTCGACCTTGAAAATTATGATAAGGCCATACAACACTTTCAAAAAGCATTGTTGCTGTCAAAGCAATTCAGGCAGCAGGCTGAATCCGTTTCCTGCCTTACCAACATCGCATTGGCGCAGCAAGGTCTGAACCGGCACAAAGAAGCGATCACTACCCTGGAAGAAGCCATAAGTGTTTCCAAAGATCTGAATGACCTAAAGCTGCTCCGCAGGTGTTACGGTTTGGCGTATGATAGTTATGATAAAACCGGTAACTCCAATAAATCACGGGAATATTTTGAACTTTACTCCACCCTTGACAAAGAAATCAAGAGACAGGAAATGGACAGGGTCAAGGTTACGGCTGAATCGGAGGTAAACAAAGCCCATGCAGCAAAGCAGATGACCGAAGAAGAACTGAAAATAAATAAGGAACAGCTTAAGCTCACATCCGATTCCCTGGTGGCAGTCGAGCAACTTACACGTGAACAACGGCTGGAATTGGATTTACGCCAGTCACGAATCGAAAAAAAGGAAGCGGAGATCAAGATTGAAAAAATGAAACGTTTTCAGATTACGGCCTTGCTCCTGGGTACCCTTCTTTTCAGTGGTGTACTCATTTATCTGCTGTACATGAACATCCGGTCCAAGCGCAAAATAAATGAACAGAAAAACCTGCTGGAAGTTCAGCATAAAAATATCACCGCCAGCATCCGGTATGCAAAGACCATTCAACAGGCCATACTTCCTGATCTGTCGGCTATAAAAAAATACTTTGATGTATTTATTCTGTACCAGCCTAAAGACATTGTTTCCGGTGATTTTTACTGGTTCCGTGAGGTACAGACAAGAGCACCGGAGGAAAAAAGCCTGCTTCTGGCGGTTGTTGATTGCACCGGTCATGGTGTTCCCGGAGCCTTTATGTCGATGATCGGCAATCGTCTGCTGAATGAAATTGTTTACGAACGCAAGATCGATGATCCTAAGGAAATACTGGATATCATGAATACTGAAATCCGGTCAGCTTTGCGACAGGAGCAGACCGACAACAATGACGGAATGGATATTTCCCTGTGCCGTTTCATTAAAAAGGACGACGGGGAAGTTCATCTTACCTATGCCGGTGCCAAAAGGAATATGCACATTATTAAAAAAGAAAGGAAAGAAGTCACTAAGCTGAAGGGCGACAGAGTTTCCATTGGAGGTTCAGGAGATAATAAGGAGAGGGTGATGTTCAGGAACCAGGAGATGCAGCTTTCAAAAGGAGATCATTTGTACCTTTCGACCGATGGTATCGTGGACCAGAACGGACCCGACCGCAGCCGTTTCGGAACAAACCGGCTTGAAGAGATCTTGTTCAAGTATTCCAGGTTTTCCATGGAAGAACAGGATTATTCGATCCGTCAGGAAATTGAAAGATTCCGTCAGAACGAAGATCAACGGGATGATATTACATTGTTGGGAATAAAAATAATATAAATCCATTCGTATGCTAATAATCAAGGAAGTACATCAGCAGAACTGCCTTCTCACTTACCAGGGCCCTATAACGGTTAATCTTGTATCCTTTCTTGGGAATTATATTAAATCCTTTATCGATTATGATAACAAAGTGCTGGTCAAGTTGTTTAAGATCTATATTGAACTGACCCAGAATGTTTCCTATTACTCGGCTGAAACCATGCAGGTTAAGAA
>JAGDMB010000296.1 GCA_017860375.1 Bacteroidota bacterium
TCTTTGGCAGGGCAATATTGACCGCAGCGCCAAGAAAGGGATTGATGACGGAGGTAAGAATAATAATAAATAACAAAGTGTTTTTATTGAAGCCTGAGTGTTTTTGCTCCTGGTGCATGAGAATTATTTAAGGTAACCGTAAAAGGAAATCGACCGCTGTAAAGGTAAAAGGAAGTTGGATAATTTGAAAAAGATTTATGCAGGAGAATCAAAATGCGGTGATGTACAACTCATACGACCTTGCATTTGGGAAAGGAACAAGGGTGGAATTTAGCATGATCTCATCCTGTATCCTTAAATCATAATCAGGGTTTTTGTTTTTCTATAATGGATTAATTAATTTTATACAATAGCCAGTTCAATTCAATCTGCCTTTTCAGGCACCAATCCGGTATCGTATGAAAAAGACTAAAAAAGAGACAGAAGGAAAAAAAGCAGAGAAAAAGACCAGAATCACGAAGAAACCTGACCGGAAATTAAAAGCCAGGCCGGCACAACCGGATGCACTTGCCGGAACGACTGAATCCTCGACATCGGAAGCAAATGCCGGGTCTGGTAAAAAGCAGAAAGGCAAAAAGCTGAAAAAGAAGAAATACAACCGGGAGCTTGCCAAATTGCAGATTGAACTGGTGAAGCTGCAGGAATGGATCAGGAAAAAGGGTCTCAAGGTGGTTGTCATTTTTGAAGGCCGCGACGCGGCCGGGAAAGGAAGCGTTATAAAACGGATTACCCAACGGCTCAATCCCAGGATCTGCAGGGTGGTTGCTCTGGGAACGCCCACGGAACGCGAAAAAACGCAGTGGTATTTTCAGCGCTATGTGCCTCATCTTCCGGCGGCCGGTGAGATGGTGCTTTTTGACCGCAGCTGGTACAACCGTGCCGGGGTCGAACACGTGATGGGTTTCTGCACCGATGAGGAATACAAGGAGTTCCTGCGCACGTGCCCCGAATTTGAGCGGATGCTGATGCGTTCGGGCATCCTTCTTATCAAATACTGGTTTTCTGTTTCCGATCAGGAACAGGAAATCCGGTTCCGTGCCCGGATAGCAGACCCGACCAAGCGGTGGAAATTAAGTCCCATGGATCTGGCTTCCCGGGAAAAGTGGGTCGAATACTCCGAGGCAAAAGATGAGATGTTCAAATATACAGATATCAGGCAGGCCCCCTGGTACGTGGTTCAGGCTGACAATAAGAAGAAAGCGAGATTAAACTGCATCACCCACCTGTTAAGCCTGATACGGTATAAAGACCTCACCCCCGAGCCCATGAAACTGCCTCCCCGAAAAGCACGCAAGGCCTATGTGCGGCCCCCGATCACCGATCAGACCTTCGTGCCGGAGGTATATTAAAGTCACCCTGTCAGGGGGGTAATCCTTGCCTTATATATTTCAGGATGGTAAATTAATTCTTCGGGATTACGGGTATTATTGTGTATCTTTTTTCTCATTTCTGAGTTATGTTTATAAACAAAGGGTATGAAAAATAAATTATTCCTACTCCCCATACTGTTAACGATGACTGCAATTGAAACCATGTCGCAGTTGCCTTCACAAACGGTAGTTTTTAAGGTCCGTAAAGTGGATAAACCGGCTGAGGTAACAGAGGAAATCCGGACCCAGGATGAAATATATATTACAGAAAGAAAAGATAATGCATTTATTATCGTTGAAAAAAATGCAACATTCCAGGGCGGAGACGTGAATACCTTTCGGGAATGGATTCAGCAGAATATTGTTTACCCTCCGGCTGCTGCTGAATCCGGGATATCCGGCAAAGTCTTTCTGCAATTTTGTGTTGATACAAATGGACAGGTATGCGATATACAAGTGCTTCGCGGTATTCACCCTGAACTTGACAAGGAGGTGGTTCGCTGCATGAATAATTCACCGGTATGGATTCCTGCGAAAAGGTATGGTAAGGCTGTTAAACAGCAGTTTGTTGTGCCGGTTATTTTTTCACTGGAAAACAATGAAAAATAAGTTTCATAAAACCATTCATCAGCTTGGCGACGAAAAAATACAAATTGAAAAAGCACAAGCTGATCCAAAGGATTTTGAACCGCTTTATAATCAATATTATGAGGATGTGTTCCGGTTCGTTTACCAGCGGCTTGAAAGCAGGGAAGAGGCGGCCGATATTGCGTCGCAGGTTTTTCTGAAGGCTTTGGTTCACCTAGGGCAGTTCCGGTTCAGAAACCTTCCCTTTTCGGCCTGGCTTTTCAGGATAGCCATCAACGAGATAATCACATTCTTTACCCGATCAAAAAAAGAAAGGGTGGTTAATATCGAAACCGTGAAACTGAAGGAACTCTATGAGGAATCGGATACAGAGCTGAAAGAAGAACGGATTGCCCGTATTATCAGTGAGATTAAAGTCCTGAAAGGAGATGACCTGTTGCTTATTGAGATGCGTTTTTTTGAAAACCGATCCTTTAAAGAAATCGGTGAGATCATGAGCATCACCGAAAATAACGCTAAAGTTAAGGTCTACAGGATACTTGACAGGATGAAACAAAACATTTTCTAAACCGAATGCCATGAACAATATCAACATAGACCGCCCGAAAATAACTACTGCTGAGGTCAATCAGTACAAAGATTTTCAAGCCTTGATGAATCGCTATTCCCGGATTACAGCAAAAGCGCCTTTGAAAAAAAGAGGATACAAATTCGGGATACCTTTTCTTTCCGTTGTTCTTGTATCTCTTTTTGTATGGTTAATCCTAATTCCTATAGTCAGAAAGAGCGGAATACAAAGAACACGAACGGAAGGAGTACGTTGCATTAATCCACCTTTTCCCCAGGCAAATATTCCCTTTACAATCCTCCATATCAGGAATTTAAAAGATACCATTCTTTATGTTTCTCCTGTGGCTTGTATTGAAATAAGCCAAAACAGCCTGATTGATTCGGCAGGAAACCCAGTAAACGATTCCATTGAAATCCGGTATCGGCAGTTTATGAATCCAGCCGAAATCTTTCTTTCTGGGATACCCATGATATACGACAGCGCAGGTCACTCGAATACTTTTGAATCTGCAGGCATGATTGAGATTGGAGCCTTCTTCCGGAATAGGCCCTTGCTTATTACGCCTGAAAAACCCGTTCGAATATCCTTCCGGTCCTCGCAGACTGGCAACGATTACAATCTGTATTACCTCGATACTGTCCAACGGAACTGGGTCTATAAAGAGGAGGATGGAGTTGAAATGCAGAAGGAGCTGAAATTTATGGAGCAGGGTGAATCGGAAGCAATCCTAACTCCCTGGGTGGATTCCTTAAAGCAAATCCGACGCATCATTGCAGACCTCCAGCAGCAGAAACCGGAACCGCCTGTTCTTGCCAATCCGCAAAAGTGGCATTTCAAAATTGATATCCTTGAAAATGAATTCCCTGAATTATCCCTTTATAGCAAAACGGTTTTTGAAATTGATGACCAATATCGAGCCCTTAATCCTTCACATCCTGCTATAGATTGGGAAGATGTCATCATATCCAGATCAGAAAAACCCATGCATTATTATGTTACATTTAAAAAGGATACGATTACGGCAAAGTACAGAGCTTGTCCGGTTCTAAATGGAGAATCCTACCAATTAGCCTTCAGCAAATACGAAGAGCTTTTCGAAACCTACCAGCGTGAGCTTGCTCAAAGGAAGGAACGTGAAGATCAGGTAATCCAGCAACTTATTTTCAGACAGACATTACGAAGAAATGATTCCATAACCCGGGTAAATAATTCTGCATCAAGATCAACTGAGAATTTCGTCATCAGAAGTTTCAAGATTCTGAATTTTGGTATATGGAACTACGACAAAGCGCTAAAGTATGACAGGGTATTGAGCATAACGCCAACCATAATTGTAAACGATTCTGTGTACCACAAAACCTTCTACAGGGCTGACCTTACAAGAAATGCTTTAATAACTGTCAATCCTGGAAATAACATGGAATATGAAAAGGAATCGAGGAGCATGCTTTGG
>JAGDMB010000297.1 GCA_017860375.1 Bacteroidota bacterium
TATAACCTGGCTCCGCATGAAAAGAAGGATTTGATTTTTAACGATGAAGAAATTACGTATTTTTCCTCAGCGGCCGGTTTGTATCCTGTCTTTGGCAGGGAGATCCTGAAAAAGGGGTATTTCTATAATTGGAATTTTACACTTTAAAACAGATTATTGCACATCCTAATTAGATATTAACCAGCCGTGACAATGCCTCTGATGAAGAAATTTATGCTGATGGTACTGACCCTGTTTTATATCCAGGGTCAGGCCCAGGTAAGAGATACCCTCAAACTTACGATCACAAGGGTGGAGAGGCAAACAAAGACGGATACAGTTTATGTCTTTTCGAGCCGCGTTGATACGATTGCATTGCAACCCATAAAGACAGACACGAGCAAAGTTGCCAAGGATATTAATCCTCTGGATCTTGCCGAATCAAAGTACCAGATAAAGTTTATGGGGAGCCTGAGGGCCAATGCATATTACGATTTTACAGGGATGCCCAACAGCGAGGGGTTTATGCCTTACGATATACCGGTAGGCGTAGAGGCAATTGATGGATTGTCAAGTGTATACATAGGTGCCCGGCAATCACGGATTGGTGTGGAAGGGAATGCCAATACCCGGGTCGGAAAGATAAAAACATACATCGAAGCCGATTTTGCAAGCAAGAGTGAATCCTTATTGCGGTTAAGGCATGCGTATGCGGAATGGAATTTTTTTAAGATCGGTTACAGCTGGAGTACCTTCATGGATAATGCTTCCCTGCCTACTACCGTGGATTTTGAAGGACCGAACAGCAGCCTCAGCAAGAGGCTTGGGATCGTACGATATGAAAGGAAATACGGGAAAAGAAGCACTGCGGGAATATCCGTGGAATCACCCCAGACTGATTATTACAATCCAGCCGATTCACTCATCCAGGATAAAAACAAACAAAGCAACTTTGATATCGCCGGACGGTATAAATATCTTTACAAACTGGGCCATATTCAAATCGCAGGTATATTCAGGAGAATTCAATATCTCAATCAGACAAAAATGGATGTTCTTTACGGTTGGGGAGTTCTTCTAAGTACAAATATTAATATAAACGAGAAAAACGTACTGTCCGGCCAATACTCCTATGGACAGGGTATTGCGAATTATTACGTGGGATTCGTGGGCAGGCAGCTGGATGCAGTTTACGATCCCGTTTCAGCGAAGATGACCCTCAAAACGATTACGGGAGGATTTCTAACCTATGCTCATATTTTTGGTCCTTCATGGAGATTTTCGCTGACAAGTGGAACATCCTATATTAAAGGAAAGGATTTTGAGCCCGACGATGCATTCAGATCAAGCAGGTATCTGGCTTCAAACGTTTTTTTTAATCCGATAGAAACCATCAGGCTTGGTTTTGAAGTAACAACAGGATCAAGAACGAACCTTGATAAGCAGAAAGGCAAATCAACAAGGATCTCATTATTGGCAAGTTTTGATTTCTGACATACCGGTTGGCACTGCAGCAATTATTTTATTTAGTGTGGGCCTTTTCCCACGCCCTGACATCTATCCTTGCTTTGTCAAACAAGGTTTCGTAGTTTTTCTTTAGGATCTTTTCACGCGCATCCGGGGTAAGAAGCTGCCATAAGGGATCATAAATATGGTATATTTCCAGGTGTTTTTCCTGACTTGAAGGCGCAACATTATCGGTACCAAACAGGATCCTGTCGGGATACTTGTTAATAATATATGCGGAATTGTTTACCGAAGTTTCACTTGATACAATATATTTTGCTACTTCGTCCCACGATATATCAAAGTACAAATTGGCATAAGCCGGATCCGAAAGCATGGATTCCATCACAGTCAGCATATCTTTAAGCGGGGCTACAATACGTCCAACACCAATATGTGCCCAGATAATGGTCGTTTTGGGGTGGCGTTTGACCAGGTCTTTCATTCCATCCAGGTAATTGGGTTTCCCTGGCTTCGGGAAAGGATTATCGATATCATTGTGGATAAGTGCCACCAAACCAGCTTCCGCGCAAAAATCCAATATACTGTCTAAAGCCGGATCATAAAAACTGGCCACATCACCTTCTATTTTTGAGGATACAAACTCCTTATGAATGGTAAATTCGCCGATTCCGGAAAACACTCCCGGAAAGGTCAGCAATACCCGGCGGATGTGTGCGGCAGCATACATATCGGTGGGATTGAAACCGGTGATCATCGGATCAAGCCTTCCCTGTTGTTCTTTGGGCAATGATTTATAAGCCATGGCCATGAACGCGTCCGTGAAGGAGTAATAGTACAGGTGAGCGTCGGTATCGAGGTAATAGGTGGGCGCAAAATCACCGGTGACCCTGTGCGACCATTGTTGCTGCAAAGGAAGGCCAAACAGCACTGACCTGCCAATCTTGTCACCCATGATATCATTCAGGTATACATGGATATCGGTTCCTTCCTGGATATAATTGGTCAGGTGAATATGGGCGTCATTAAACAGGTAACTGGTGGAATGGACTGCCTCCCTCGAATTCTGGGCAAGCGTTAAATTAACGGGAGTTACCAGGAATAACATCGCTATAATTATTTTATAAACTCTTTCCTGCTTCATATCGGGTAGTGTTTAAAATTTTTCATATAAAAATATGATTATGGAAAATTTACTTCAATATATTTCCTGTGAGGCGAAACAAAAAGTTTACACTAAATATTATTAAAGCAAAATATCTGTACCTATAGTTAAAGTTGTTCCTGTCTGTCCGGCCGTGTATAATCCAAAGGTTCCTCCTGCTGCACATTTATACAAATACATTGCCTGCAGATTGATTCTCCAGCTGCGTGTTTTCAATGGGTAAATATTTACTCCTCCGCCAATTTCATATGGATTTCTGTTAAACTCGTCGATAACCATGGAATTTACACCATAAATGCAAAGCCTTTTTGGAATTGCCATATAAAGCGCCTGTAACGTATACCCCTTATCAATAATGGAACTCAGGGGTAATGGTCCGTCTGCATTCATCTTTGAGAGTGTCCGGTAATACATTTCCGTATGTAATGCAAACCCTTTGTACTTGAGGCCCAGATCGACAGCAACGATATCATAATTTGCTTCTACAACAGTAACGCCAGGAGCCAAAGCACCTGTTTCAAAAAAGAGTACACCATCCGAAAGGCGAACCTGTGTATTATCCGGAGCGGGTGTCCCGGTATTGTTAAAGCGATTTTCACGGCTATGACAATACGATGCCCCGAACCGGGTTGCTATCTTTTTATGGTACTCCAGGTCACCGTTCCCTCCCCTGGGCCCGAATTCACCTGTTGTCGGCATCCAGCTCAGGGAAATACTTTTGGAGTAATGCCGGGTAAGATTCGATGCCTTAATTCCAAGAATACTGAGGTTATTTCCAAGCACCATCGAATAGCGCAAGGTTGGCGTAATTTGTCCCATGGCAAATATTCCGTTCGTAAATCCACCCCTCAGGCCATCTTCAGCCATCGTCCGGTCTGTAGAGGTAAAGAAAGGGAAGGGCCCCTGGAGGCTTCGAACGCAATTGTTGGGTGTGATACCAATCCCTACCTTAACATAGTCATTAAACTTGTACATAATGTTGCCATAGACCAGCGTTTGCTGGGTGGTGGTTACAGTCCATACCGTTGCCATGTATGTCAGTTTGGGAGTGCCTAAAAATCCGGTAAACCATAGCATGACGCGGTGCCAGTATATATCATTCCTGCCATCAAAGATCCTTAAGCTATCCCTGTGGTCATACCAGGTATCTTCTCCCGGCATCTGATCAACCCATCTGGCCATCGCATATAGGCTCAGATTTAAACTGCCATAATCACTCCTTATCAGCTGGAATCCCTTTGCCGGTGTGAATTCACCGGCAATCTGGTTTTTAAAAACAGAATCACTTGGATCTGTCAGGATCGAGAAAGCATTTTCAAACTGTGCCTTCAGGGTGAAAGAAAATAAAAGAAG
>JAGDMB010000298.1 GCA_017860375.1 Bacteroidota bacterium
CTGAATGGTGAAATGGAATCACCCGACAGTATCAAATTTACCGATTCACTTAAATATGTCACACCGGGCGGTAAAACGGTTTACGGCGGCGGCGGCATCATGCCGGATATCTTTGTGCCCCTTGACACAACAGGGATCTCCCGGTATTATGCTGAAGTACGGGATAAGGGTTTGCTCTACCGTTTTGCACTTGACTATTCCGATGCGAACCGGGCAACACTTTCGCGCCTCAGCACTCCCCAGGAATTTGTCAAAAACCTGAATCAGGCAGGAATCCTGCGGAAATTTATCACCTTTGCGGCCAAAAACGGAGTCAGGGAAAATCCGGCTGACATAAGGGTATCCGGCAGCCTGCTCAAAACCCAGCTCATGGCTTATATTGCCCGCAACTTCCTTGATAATGCCGGATTCTATCCCATCATACAGGATATCGATAACACCCTGCAAAAGGCAATTGAAGTGTTGGAAGAAAAATAATTGACATGTTTACAGACCTGCCTGCCGTATCCCGATAGACCGGGAGCAGACAGGTTTCACTTTTTATCAGTCATCCAGCAATCCCCGGATGATACCCCGTTCGGAACTTCGTATAAAAGCCAGGATATGGTCACGTTCCTGAGAGCCGCTAAAATGGGTTTCGATATAATTCACAGCATCCGAATGGTTCATTCCTTTCTGATATATGGTGCGGTATATCTCGTTAAGCTCCTGCATTTTTTCCTGGCTGAAGCTGCGGCGCCTTAATCCTACAATATTCAACCCGGCAAAAGACAAGGGATCCCTGCCAGCCAGGATATAGGGAGGAACATCTTTGCCTACCTTGCTTCCCCCTTGTATAAAGGCATGAGCACCCACACGAACAAATTGATGGACCATGGAACCTCCACCCAGGGTAGCCCAGTCCCCTACTTCAACTTCACCGGCCAGACCAACATATCCAACCAGCACACAATGATTCCCGACCAAACAATCATGGGCTATGTGAACATAAGACATAACCAGGCAATGTGACCCGACAATGGTTTTCCCCTTGGCTTTGGTGCCACGGTTGATGGTGACACATTCCCTGATGGTGGTGTCGTCTCCTATTTCGGCTGTTGTAATTTCGCCGGCAAATTTGAGATCCTGTGGAATGGCTGAAATCACAGCTCCCGGAAATACCCTGCAATTCTTTCCTATCCTGGCCCCATCCATAATCGTTACGTTGGGTCCGATCCATGTGTTATCACCAATGACTACGTCACCGTAAATGGTGGTAAATGGTCCGATCTCCACATTTTTTCCTATCATGGCATCCGGATGCACGGAAGTCAGGGAGTGGGTCATAGTATTTGAATTATTGAATTTCAATTTTTTGAGATATTAGATTTTGGAGCCATCTGCGCCATAAACTCAGCTTCAATCACTATCTGATCACCAACGAATCCCTGCCCGTAACATAAAGCAATACCCCTTCGGACAGGCTCTTTTAATACCATCCTTATGTTCAGTGTATCTCCCGGTACTACCTTGTGCCTGAACCGCACTGAATCGATACGCAAAAAATATAATATGTAATTTTCCGGATCGGGTACAAAGCTGAGCAGTAATATCCCGCCCACCTGCGCCAGTGCTTCGATCTGCAAGACACCGGGCATCACAGGCTGATCAGGATAATGACCAACAAAGAAAGCTTCGTTCATGGTCACGTTCTTTATCCCGGTTACCACCCATTTGTCAAGGTGTGTAATTTTATCCACCAGCAGGAAAGGATGCCTGTGGGGCAGTCTTCGCTGAATCTCCACGACATCAAACAGGGGATCCTTGTTGGGATCATAAAAAGGCGCAACCGGCTTGTTCTGCTCGATTTTAATATGTTTGCGCAGAATTTTTGCCATTTCAGTATTGGCATGGTGTCCGGGCCGCGTGGCAATGATCTTGCCCTTGATACGCGCTCCCGAGAGTGCCAGGTCACCGATAACATCCAGCAGTTTATGCCGGGCCGGCTCATTGCTGAAATAAAGTTCCACATTATTGAGTATACCCTCAGGCATTACCTTGACCTTGGGCTTATTGAACAACTCAGCCAGATGATCAAGCTCTTCCTGGGTAACGGGGCGGTCAACGATGACAATCGCATTATCAAGATCCCCTCCCTTGATCAGATTATGCTTCCGGAGTAGTTCCAGTTCATGAAGAAAAACGAAGGTACGGCAGGGCGCCAACTCCTTGTCGAATGCATGGGATTCATTATAGTTTGCATACTGGTATCCCAGTACCTTGGAATTGTAATCAATATGCACATCAATGGTGAAATTCTCATCGGGATAGGCCACCAGCTCAATTCCCTTTTCTTCATCCCTGAAAACCATTTTTTCGCGGATACGGTAATAATACCGGTCTGCCTGTTGTCGGGTAGATCCTGCCTTGCTTAGGGCTTCAGCATAAAACCGCGAACTGCCGTCCAATATAGGGACCTCGGGGCCATTAAGCTCAATCATTGCATTGTCGATACCCATCCCTGAAAGGGCGGCCAGCAAATGCTCGATGGTGGATACCGATACCCCTTTTTCAACCAGCTTGGTTCCTCTTTCGGTGGTTGTAACATTATCTGCAATAGCACGAATTATCGGTTGACCGTCCACATCGGTCCGCTTAAACTGATAACCCGTATTTTCGGGAGCCGGTTTTATGGCAATATCAACTTCTGCACCGGTGTGTAATCCTTTGCCTGTTAACTTTATGGTTTTTGCAACGGTTCTCTGTTTATCCGACATTATGCAACGATTTTAACACCGTAAAAAACGATTGGTTTCAAAATTGGCGAAATATAAGAAAAATTATCGTTAGTCAGGATTTTTTTTGCTTTCATCCTGAGGATGTTCTTTTATATAACGTTCAAATTCATTCATCTTCTTATATATCTCGGGGAGCTTTTTAAAAACCACCAGCGCCTTTTTCTGTGTACCTGCGTCAATGGCCGGAGAGCCCAGACAAATCTTGTTCTCCTCAACATTATTGGAGACTCCTGACTGGGCTCCGATAATGACATTATCACCTATTTTTATATGCCCTACAAGTCCAGCCTGTGCCGCAATCACACAGTTTTTGCCAACCTTGGTGGAACCCGCAATCCCCGCCTGGGATATGATCACCGTATTAATACCAACTTCAACATTATGGGCAATCTGTACCAGATTATCAATCTTGGTACCCCTTCCGATCAGCGTTGATCCCATCGTTGCCCTGTCGATGCTTACATTGGAACCGATTTCAACATCATCCTCAATAATGACGTTGCCCAACTGGGGAATTTTCTTAAATCCCTTGTCATCCCCCTGCGCAAACCCAAAACCATCACTCCCAATAACCGTACTGGCATGAATGATACAATTGGCCCCGATGGCACAGCCCTGGTATACTTTTACGCCCGCGTACAAAATCGTATTATCGCTGATCCTTACCCCGTCACCAATATAAACATGCGGGTACAATTTCACATTATTTCCGACCGTCACCTTTTCACCCACATAAGCAAAAGCGCCGATGTAACAATCAGAACCGATAACTGCCGTTGGGTGTATAAAAGAAGGCTGTTCTGTTCCCGATTTCTTCGGAAGTGAGCTGGCATAAAGCTCCAGCAACGTAGCAAAAGCTTTGTAAGCATCTTCAACTTTAATCAGGGTGGGCTCCAGTTTGCCATTTATGGGCAGATCGCGATTGATAAGCACGATAGAAGACTGCGTGGTATAAAGATACTTTTCATACCTGGGATTTGCCAGAAATGAAAGGGTTCCCTGCTTTCCTTCTTCAATCCGGGATACATCTGAAACCATAACATCAGGATTGCCTACCAGTTCTCCATGCAAAAAATCAGCAATCGTTTTCGCTGTAAAATTCATTGTAATAGTCAGGTATTTAAATTATTAAAGCATAGCGCAGGCTGGTCGCCCATTCCTTCAAACCCAACAG
>JAGDMB010000299.1 GCA_017860375.1 Bacteroidota bacterium
GTTCCACTGACCGACCTGTATGCTCCCAAAATCAATGCCGCGCTGGATAGGGATCTGGTTGGAGGGTATTCGGCCACAGAGACCTGGGAATCGCTCACTACGAAATATAACAGTTTCCTTTCCAGGAATGATGTAAAAGCTGCCCTTTTGGCAGCCGAATTGCTGGGCAAACCCATTGACCTGCCCGCATCCATCAACACCGACCTGGGTGAGTTCTCGGTCGAGAAAGCATTGGATGGCTTGTTTTACATGGTGGGCAATGAAGAGATAAAAATCCGGCGTGACCCGCTTGCATGGGCAAAAACTGTGGTAGGAAACATTCTTGAACGCGTATTCGGTTCAGGAGGATAGAAGGAAGACCGACCCGTTCCGCTGGTCATGGTATTCAAAAACGTTGCGGTTGCTTTTTTCACTTATCCGGCTGGTGCACGCGGACGGATTTCTGCCACACGACCATCTGCCTGGCATGGGCCCGTAATTCCCCGGCCATTTCCCTGTTACCGCTTTCCTCCAGCAGTTTTGCATAATGCCGGAGGGTGGAGGGTGCATGGACATCCTGCGCTCTGAGCAGGAACACGGGTTCATCCTCTGGTATTTTTCCCTCTTTGTCAATGATCCGTTTGTTATAGTCTTCGCGCGTGAATTTCATGGTATTTTTTTTAACTCAGGTTAAACGAAATGACCGGACCCTGTACCAAAGATAGGAATTTTCCCGATGCTTTAATGCATGCAGGTATTTAACCGCCGCATCTGAATTTCTTTATATCTTTGTTTTTTAAAATCATCCACAATGTCGGAAAAGAAGGAGAAGAAATCGTTCTTTAAAAAATTCAAGCATAAATACCGCCTGTCCATATACCGGGATGAGACCTTTGAGGAATTGCTGAACCTGAAGCTGACAAAATTGAATGTGCTGGCGCTGGTTTCGGTGCTGACCTTCATTTTTCTTGTTATTGTCATTTCCATAATTGCCTATACTCCTGCGCGGGAGCTGATCCCCGGTTATCCTGATGACAAGACCGTACGGAACATCCGACTAAATGCTCACCGGCTGGATTCCCTTGAGCTGGAAATCAAAAAACGGGATGCGTATTTTGAAAATATCCGGCGGATCGTTGCGGGTGAAGAACCCGAGCAGTTCAACAATCCCCGGGACAGCGTTGTGAAAAAAGGCAGTGTTTCTTTTCAGCGTTCTGCTGAAGATTCTGCACTGCGCAGCATGACGGAATCGGATAAACCCTATACCCTGCTTGTGGATGATCACCGGAAAGTAAGGACATCCCTGTCGAACGTTCTTTTCTTCTCCCCGGTTAAGGGACTGATCACGAACTCCTTTAAGCCGTCGGATTACCATTACGGCACCGATGTCGTGGCGGCTCCCAATGAAGTTGTGAAAGCTGTGCTGGAAGGGACCGTCATCATGGCTTCCTGGACCCTTGAAACAGGGAATGTCATACAGATACAGCATGAAAATGACCTTGTATCCGTGTACAAGCACAACGCAGAACTGTTAAAAAGAGTGGGCGACCGCGTTACAGCGGGAGAACCCATTGCTATTATCGGTAATTCGGGTGAATTTACCACCGGTCCACACCTGCATTTTGAACTCTGGCACAACGGTACTCCGCTGAATCCCGAAAACTATGTTACGTTTTAACCCAATGACCCTTTCCATGGTATGAAAAAGCGTGTTGCCATCCTTGGATCGACGGGTTCCATTGGCTGCCAGGCCCTGGATGTCATACAGCGCAACCCCGATGCGTTTGGATTGGAGGTACTTACTGCCGGCAAAAACAAGGATCTGTTGATCCGGCAGGCTCTGCAATTCATGCCGGCCCATGTGGTCATTGCAGAAGAATCGCACTATGCTGAGGTAAAGAGTGCCCTGACGGCTCTCCCCATTCAGGTGCATGCCGGCAGCAAGGCATTGGCTGAGATAACCACCCTTGAAACCGTGGATATTGTGCTGGCATCCATGGTCGGGTTTTCAGGACTGATACCGACTATCGAGGCCATTAAAGGAAAGAAGGCCCTTGCCCTTGCCAATAAAGAAACCCTGGTGGTGGCCGGAGAGCTCATTACAAGGCTGGCAGCGGAAAACGGAATTACCATTGTGCCGGTCGATTCGGAACATTCTGCCCTGTTTCAATGCCTGGCCGGAGAGCATCAGAATCCACCGGAAAAGATCATTCTTACCGCTTCAGGAGGTCCGTTCAGGGGGAAAACCCGGAATGAGCTGGAGCATGTCGGCCGGAAAGAAGCCCTGAACCACCCCAACTGGTGCATGGGTGACAAGGTAACCATCGATTCGGCCACGCTGATGAACAAAGGCCTTGAAGTGATTGAAGCACGCTGGCTGTTCAATGTTTCCCCGGAACAGATCGACGTCATCATCCATCCGCAGTCCATCATTCATTCGATGGTGCAGTTTGAGGACGGTTCCATCAAAGCCCAGATGGGCCTGCCCGATATGCGCCTTCCTATCCAGTATGCGCTCGGTTATCCGGTGCGGATCAAATCCTCCTTCCCGCGTTTCAGTTTTGCGGATTATCCGCAGCTGACGTTTGAAAAGCCCGATCTTACCCTGTTCCGGAATCTTCAGCTGGCTTTTGACGCGCTGGATAAAGGAGGAAATATGCCCTGCATCATGAATGCCGCCAATGAAATTGTGGTGGATGCATTCCTTAAGGAAAAAGTGGGCTTTCTTCAGATTCCCGGACTCATCGAAAAAAACATGTATGCAATGCCATTCCTTCAAAGTCCATCCCTGGAAGATTACCAGCAGTCCGATCATGAGGCAAGGGAATTCACGAAGAGACTGCTGAAAGTTTGAGGGTTTGAAGATTTGAAAGTTTGAAGATTTGAAAATTCAAAAGTTCAATGCTTTAAGAGTTTACAGATTGACAGATTAACAAGTTTACAGATTAATTCATACCTTTGCAGGCATTTTAATTCGGAATAAGTACCAGGATAAATTAAACTCTTCCATTCATGGGTGTTGTCATTCAAATAAGCCAGCTTTTGCTGAGCCTTTCACTGCTTATTATTTTGCACGAACTGGGCCATTTTATTCTGGCGCGTTTGTTTAAGGTACGAGTCGAAAAATTTTACCTTTTCTTCGATCCCTGGTTTTCCCTTTTTAAAGTGAAAAGAGGGGAAACGGAATACGGACTTGGCTGGTTACCCCTGGGCGGTTATGTTAAAATATCCGGTATGATGGATGAGTCAATGGACAAGGAACAGCTTAAGCAGCCTCCCCAGCCCTATGAATTTCGTTCAAAACCTACCTGGCAACGATTGCTGATCATGCTGGGCGGGGTCCTGGTCAATCTAATCCTGGGATTTGTGATCTATGCCATGGTGCTGTTCACATGGGGGGAGAAGTACCTGCCGAATGCTGCCATTAAAGATGGCATATGGTGCGTTGATTCCATTGCACAGGATATCGGTTTTAAAAATGGCGATAAGATCGTTTCCATCAACAACCAAAGCATTGAGCGGTTTGATGATATTTTCAAAGAGATCCTTTTTGGCGGACAGGTCAAAGTGATCCGCAATAACGAAGAAATTGAATTCCAGCTGCCGGAAGACTTCATCAATAAGATTATTACAAAAAGAGATCTTCTTCTCTTTTATCCGAGGGTACCTTTTATCATAAAGGAAGTGCCCGATACCTCCCTCAATGCCACCAGCGGATTAAAGCCAAAGGACCGGGTGATTGGGATAAACGGCACTTCATTTACGTATTATGATGAATACCAGTCTATTATTGACACAATAAAGCCCGGACCAGTAAACCTCATCGTGTTGCGGGACGGAGAGCAAAGCGCAATTGCCGCCACCCTCAACCCGCAAAAGAAACTCGAGATTTTCAACATCATTCCCACCTTTGCAGAGATGGAAAAGCTTGGCCTCTACACACTGGA
>JAGDMB010000300.1 GCA_017860375.1 Bacteroidota bacterium
TGAAATAAAGATTGATCCTTCGTTCAATTTTAAAACCCAGCCGGAAATCCACTTTTATAAGGATGCCCGGAATGATGTGATAGACTTTGTATTCAAAAGTATCCGGATTATCGGTAATGTCCACATGTAAAAACCAATAGGTGTCGGCCCTTTTGGGCTGTTTGTTAATAATGGAATAGATGATTTTGTTCTCAATCTGTTCCAGCCGGTTTGCCTTCACGATGTAAACCAGGTTCGACGCAAATTTCGGGATGGTAGTGTCTTTGGAAATCTCCCTTATGACAGGGAGATACTCATACAAATTGACGAACTTGATATAATTGTTCTTGATTTTCCTGCCATAATACCAGCCATACATGATCAGGAAAAATAAAAAGCTTGCCAGTATGGTAAACCATCCTCCGTGCATGAATTTATTGAGGTTGGCAACAAGAAAAGTTCCCTGAAGGGTAAAGTAAACCAGGATCAGCAATAAGATCCAATAAATGGGTACTTTTTTCTGGTACCAGTAGTAGGCAAGCAGGAACGTGGTGATGATCATGGTGATCGTAATGGCAAGGCCATACGCGGCCCCCATGCGCGAGGACTCCTGGAAGAAGACGACCACAAAGCAGCAGGCAATCCAAAGAAACCAGTTAATGCTGGAGATATAAACCTGTCCCTTTACATTGGTGGGCTGCGAAATACGGATCTTAGGCCAGAAATTCAGGGATACGGCCTCACCGATAATCGTGAAGGAACCGCTTAACAAAGCCTGACTGGCAATTATAGCAGCCATGGTAGCGATGATTACGCCCGCCAGCAGGAACCAGTCGGGCATTATGGCATAAAACGGATTAACATCCGCTTCTACCGGCTGAGCAAGCAAATACCACGCTCCCTGTCCGAAATAATTCAACAGAAGGGCTGTTTTCACAAATATCCAGGTAATCCGAATGTTTTTCAGCCCGCAATGCCCCAGATCGGAATACAATGCTTCCGCTCCCGTGGTGCACAAAAAGACGGCACCCAGGATCAAATATCCCTGCGGATGGGCGGTCAGGAAACGGAACGCATACACCGGGCTCACGGCTGCCAGTATCGCAGGGTACTGCAGGATCTGGGCAACTCCCAGGATCCCGATCATCACAAACCAGATCACCATCATCGGACCGAAAGATCTGCCGATAAGATCAGTGCCAAACTGCTGCACAAAAAACAATGCGGTCAAAATAATCAGCACAAAAGGCACAACCGGGAGATTCGGATTGATCATGTGCAATCCTTCAATCGATGAAGTAACCGTAATGGAAGGGGTCATAATGCTGTCTGCCAGCAGTGCGCAGCCGCCGATCATCGTCAGGATCACCGCCAGGGTGGATTTCTTCTTCAGCAGGGCAAACAGGGCAAATATCCCGCCCTCCCCGTGGTTATCCGCCCTTAATGTGATAATCACATATTTGACCGTGGTTTGCAGTGTCAGTGTCCAGAAAATACAGGATAATGCACCATAGGCTATCAGTGTCTTATCGCCAACGGCAGATGCAAGGATTGCCTTCATCACATAAAGAGGGCTTGTTCCGATGTCTCCGTATACTACCCCAAGCGTAATGATCAGCCCTGCGAGTGTGACTTTCCTGAGTGAAGAATGATTCAGATATTTCCCCATTTTCCTGAAAAAAACGGACAAATTTAAATGATTACTTATACATAAAATAATAAAATGCAGAATATTTAGCCCTGAATGCACGAATGAATTGTTCCGTGCATTCCTGGCCTATATATTCCTTATTTTTCCTGAAAATGTTTGGTGCCTTTTATGAAATGGAGTAAATTGCGCTCCGTTTAATTAAAACCAAGAGATATGCTACATTATAAGGAATTAGGACTGGTTAACTCAAAGGAGTTGTTTAAGAAAGCCGTCAAGGGTGGATATGCCATACCGGCATTCAACTTTAACAACCTGGAACAGCTGCAGGCCATTATCTCCGCATGTGTGGAGACAAAATCGCCCGTTATCCTCCAGGTATCCAAAGGAGCCCGCAAATATGCCAATCAGACTTTGCTGCAATACTTAGCCAAAGGGGCAGTTGAGTATGCCAAAGAACTGGGATATGCCATACCTATTGTACTTCATCTTGATCATGGCGATTCTTTCGAAACCTGCAAGGCTTGTATTGAAACCGGATTTTCATCGGTGATGATCGACGGATCGCATTTCCCCTATGATGAAAATGTCCGTATCACAAAACAGGTAGTGGAATTCGCACACAAATATGATGTTACCGTGGAAGGGGAACTCGGTGTTCTGGCCGGCATAGAAGATGAAGTTTCTGCCGAACATTCTTCCTATACAAGGCCCGAAGAAGTGGAAGATTTTGTAGGAAAAACCGGGGTTGACTCACTGGCTATTTCCATCGGCACATCCCATGGCGCTTTCAAATTCAAGGTGAAGCCGGGTGAACTTCCTCCTCCCCTGCGTTTCGATATTCTCGAGGAAGTGGAAAAAAGGATCCCGGGTTTCCCCATTGTTCTTCACGGTGCCTCTTCGGTACCCCAGGAAATTGTTGCCGATATCAACAAATATGGCGGAAAGATGGAGAATACAGCCGGCGTTTCCGAAGATCAGCTGCGCAGGGCTGCAAAATCAGCCGTATGCAAAATCAATATCGACAGCGACGGCCGGCTGGCCATGACCGCCGCCATCCGCAAAGTGCTGGCTGAAAAACCCGGTGAATTCGACCCGCGTAACTATCTCGGGCCCGCACGCGACAGCCTGAAAGAGCTTTATAAGCATAAAATCATTTATGTACTTGGAAGTGCCGACAAAGCATGACAAAAAGCCCCCCCGCGCTAATCACGGGGGGGCTTTTTTTTTATCCTTCCGGAAGACGGCAGAAAAACCTATAACCTGATTTTTAAACTGCTGAAAAACTCCCTGCCGGCTGCAGGATGATAGGAAATTCCATCCGGATCAGGTTCTGTAAAGGCAATATACGCGCAATCGGTAAGGTTCTTTCCATATACGGAGACCTCAGCCTTCACCTTTCCGATGCGGAATCCATAGGAAATCCTTGCGTGAACCAGATTAAATCCGTCCTGTGCAATATCGTTATTGGTATAAATGAACCACTGGCTTTGGTATTCGGTACTCAAAGCCATGCAAAAGTGATGCCCTATTTTATATTCAAATTCCACGCATAGCTGGTGTCCGGGCGAATTGGGCAGATCATTGCCCCCGACTATGGCGGGCAACATAACCCCAAGCGCGTATATGGAATCGGGGGAAGTTTCTTCGTATTGATAATCAGAAAACGTATAGGCAGCCTGGATATCCAGATTTTTTAAGGGTTGCCAGCGGATAAAGGATTCAATCCCTATTCGATGGGTTTTACCTGCATTTCCGTAAAAAGTTTCAAGGGGTCTTTCCGGCAAAATACTGTACCGGTAAAAATCATTATCCGTTTTCATCAGGAATCCGGTCAGGTCGTAATAAAAACCTTGTCCTATTATTCCCCTGATTCCCAATTCACCTCCCAGGGAAACCGCAGGTGACAAGGTTTCATTAAAGCCTCCGTAGGAAACAGGATTGCTGGCCAGTTCTTCTGTTGCAGGCGGAAGAAATCCCTGGCCAACTGTACCATAAAAATTAACCTGTGATGCGAAGCGATACGAAAATCCAAGACGGGCCGTTGTTTTATGATAGCGGGCATCTCCCGACAGATCAACGACCCCATTCATTTTATCGTTCAGTTCATTGTTCACATTTTCATACCGGACACTAAGAAGAACATTGCATTTTTCACCCAGTTCCATATGATCGACCACAAAAATCCCCAGAGAATTTTGATTGATGGTCTGATTGGCCAGCAAAACGGTACCTTCGATCACCTCTTCATCCACTTCGCCCTTTTCTTCCGT
>JAGDMB010000301.1 GCA_017860375.1 Bacteroidota bacterium
TGGTAAGAAGGGCATTAAAAATGTTCGATAAAATCATCATCGCCATTGGTTTCAATACTTCCAAGACGGCATATTTTCCCCTCGACAAGCGCATTGCCTGGATAAATAAAGTCTTTGCCGACACCGACCGGGTTGAGGTATACAGTTTTAAAGGACTTACGGTGGATTACTGCAAAAAGGTGGGCGCCCGCTATATTTTGCGGGGATTGAGAACATCGGCTGATTTTGAGTACGAGCGCGCCATCGCTCAGGTCAATAAGGCCATGTATCCTGAAATTGAAACCGTTTTTTTGCTGACCTTGCCCCAGCATACTCCCATAAACTCCACCATCATCCGGGAAATTATCCGGCAGGGCGGAGATGCAAGTCAGTTTTTACCGTCAAACTACAATATCAAGGAGTAATCATAAAGACCTGCCAGAGTTGTACTTCACAGAGCTCTTCCCATACAAGCGGGATATGTGCAAAACCTGGCAGGGTCTGATTTGTGAAACAGAAGCCATGATCACTAACCGAATCTTCCGGATGCGTATTATTTTCAATCTTTTCTCTCTCCTCCTTGCGTCGGGCCTTGTTACTGACCTGTCTGCCCAACCGGTAATTATTTCCGGGAATGCTCCTTCCTATGCCGGACAGGAACTGGTTTTCAATACCATTGCGGACTATATCTCAGGGACGGAAAAGGAATTGGGCAGGGGAATGATCGGACCATCGGGTGATTTCCGTATCGAGATCCCCGCCGAAAATACATTACAGGTATTTGCCGCTCTGGGCGTATTCAAAACATTTTTATGGATTGAACCCCGGCAGGAATACCGTGTCATATTGCCGGAAAAGGTTGAAAAATCCCCTGAAGAAGTGCTCAATCCTTTTTTTGAACCCGTGGAAATCCAGCTGGCCATTGAGAATTTCAGGGAAGATGAGCTGAATACCCTGATCATGATGTTCAGGGATGCATACAATCCGTATTACAATAAACATGTAAACGACATTTACACCAAACCGCAGGCCGGAAGAATAGAAGCCGATATTGATCTGATCGAGAAATCGTTCAGCAATTATACCAATACCTATTTTAAGGCTTACCGGTTTTATTCATACGGCCAGCTGAAACTCCTTGCCAACATGCAAAAGGTCAGCAGTATCGCCCAGGAATATTTTAACGGGAAACCCTTTTTGTATGATCATCCGGCGTATATGGAATTATTCGATCAGGTGTACGACAAGTATTTTACCTTTCTGGGCCGATCCGATGCAGGAAAGAAAATCTACAGCGACATAAATCAGTTCCATTCTTACTCCTCCCTGCTGAAGACCTTGTCAGAAGAACCCCACATAACCAATGATACCCTGCGTGAAATGGTGATTCTGAAATCGGTATACGATGAATTCTACGGTATGGAATTCTCAAGGGACGGTTTGCTCAGCATTCTTGATTCCCTTATTCTGACCACGCGTGTATCCATGCACAAACAGACCGGAATGATCATCCGGCATAAAATTACACGGTTACAGGAAGGGTATGATCCGCCCGATTTCACGCTTTTGGATGCGGACAGCAATCGGATCAGCCTGAAAGACTTCCTTGGGAAATACGTGTACCTCAACTTCTGCACCAGCTCCAGCTACACGTGTCTGAACGAATACAAGCTGTTGCATGATATCTATCAGCGTCATCATAAGAAACTTGCTGTTGTCACCATTTCAACCGATCCTTACGATAGTTCCTTCGATCAGTTCAGGAGCAAAAACAACTACCAGTGGGTATTTCTTTACTACGGTCATCAGCCGGGCGTGATAAAGGATTTCGATATACGGGCCTTTCCAACCTACTTCCTCATCGGTCCGGATGGCAAACTGATTTATTCGCCGGCTCCCTCGCCTTCAGAGAATTTTGAGATAAAATTATTTGAAGCCATGCGGGCCAGGGGTGACTTAAACTGAGAAGGGTGCCGCCTCCGCATAATTCAGGACATCGCGGATGGACCCATAGGTATTTTCAAGGATAAGTTCCATTTTGGAAGGATCAATCCACCGGATTTCCGTAATACCTTCCTTTTGCTGCGGCACTGGTATCTTGTTTCCTCCGTACAGGATCCCAAACCACAGGGTTTTTTTCAGTACCGGCTCTTCATCGATCCGATACGTATGGTAGGTGGATATCAGCCGGCTGCCAATCTTCAGGTCTCTGATTCCGCATTCTTCTTCTGTTTCACGCAGTGCAGCCTCTTCGAAAGATTCGCCTGTCTCGAGTTTACCCTTTGGCAGATCCCATTTC
This sequence comes from Bacteroidota bacterium, assembly GCA_017860375.1. Classification (GTDB taxonomy): domain Bacteria; phylum Bacteroidota; class Bacteroidia; order Bacteroidales; family UBA10428; genus UBA5072. The sequence goes on from JAGDMB010000301.1 coordinate 2,279, forward strand.
CCCCGCCGGAAAATGATCAGCAACTGCCCTTTTTTGTTCATAACCACTCCGCCGGCTGCCTCTATTAAACGGAAACACGAACGGAAGACCGTTCTGAGTTCTTCGATATCCGGGTGAAAAATAAACAAGGTATTGATTCTTTTCAGATTGCGAAAAAACTCCAGGATTTCCATCAGGTCTTCCCTGTCATTGTATTTATAGAAAAGACCGGCTTTTGCCTCGAAGGTTCTGGCAAAATCATCCGTTAAAAAGACATTTCGGTCGTTGAAAAAAACTTTATACATTTGCAGTATGGAAAACACAGAAAAAAAGACCGCCCGGCTCCTTCTTGAATGCAGGGCCGTTCAGCTTAGGCCTGATAAACCCTTTCAGTGGGCCTCGGGATGGAATTCACCCATCTATTGTGACAACCGAAAGACGTTATCCTACCCTGAAATCCGAAACTTTATCAAAGATAGCTTCGTCTCCCTTATTAAAGAAAAATACTTTTCAACAGAAGCAATTGCGGGAGTTGCCACAGGAGCTATTGCGCAGGGTGCACTGGTGGCTGACACGCTTGGTCTTCCGTTTTATTATGTAAGACCTGAACCCAAAAGCCATGGTCTTGAAAATCTCATTGAAGGGGATCCGCAGCCAGGTCAGCGTGTAGTGGTAATTGAAGATCTTATATCCACCGGGGGCAGCAGCCTGAAAGCCGTTGATGCTTTGCGCCGTTTTGGTTGTGAAGTTTTGGGCATGCTTGCTGTATTTACCTATGGATTTCCGGTCGCCACGGAGAATTTCAACAAGGCGGGTTGCGCATTGACCGCGCTCAGCAATTATGAAGCACTGCTTGACCTGGCACTGGAATTAAAATACATCAATGAGGATATCCAGCCAGTTTTGCAACAATGGCGAAAAAGCCCTGAAACCTGGGATCCGACCGGATCCAGGAAATAATCATCCCCGTACCGGTTCGATGAAAATTGAAAGCCGCATAGGCATCATTCCGGAAAATGAAGAAAAGATCTATGCTTTTCTATCGAACCTCAATCATATTGAACCCCTGATTCCAAAAGAAAAACTTTCTTCCTGGGAATTCCAGGAAGACAGTTGCAGGCTTGGAATAACCGGCATCGGTGAGATCAGGCTCAGGATTCTTGAAAAGGAACCCTGCAAACTTATCAAGCTCGGATCTGGGGAAGACAGCACTTATGATTTCACCCTGTGGATTCAGCTGAAACAGGTCTCCGAAAAGGACACCCGGGCTAAACTGACCCTGCATGCCAATCTGAATCCATTTTTGCAGGTTATGGCAAAAAAGCCCCTTCAGAATTTTGTGGATACCCTTGTCGAACGGATGACGACCATCCCATACGGTTAATCCGCAGGTTTGTTTCCCTTAAGGCAGGGTCCCCTGTAAACAGTGTATCATTAAGACCTGTATCCGATCTCTTTAAACCCATAATGGTAAAGTTCGCCATGCTGTTTCTCGACGGATAATTCACCTCCCTCCAGAACACCCCTGATCCGTCCCCTGAAATCACCAGAAGCATCGGTGTAATCCGCCCACTGTTCATACTGAAAAAGGTGCTGAAGGTAGCTTTCCCTGATCCTGCTCCATTCTTTC
>JAGDMB010000302.1 GCA_017860375.1 Bacteroidota bacterium
AAGGACGGAGCCGATACGTTTTATGAAGTGGGACCGGGAACTGTGCTCCAGGGACTGATAAAGAAAGTCGACCGGAACGCAGTGGCAGAGTCGGCGAAAGTATAAAGCAATGGCCGGACAGGGGAGTCAGGTAGATTGTCTTTTCCGGATCCAGTCAATCCATACATCAAATCCTTCGCCGGTCCTGGCCGACAATTCAAAACATTCAAGCCGGGGATTGACACGGTGAAGGTATTCCTTTACTTTCTCCATGGAAAAGTCAACATAGGGCAGAAGGTCTGTTTTATTGATCAGGCAGACATCAGCGCTCATGAACATTTGCGGATATTTCAGCGGCTTGTCCTCGCCCTCGGTGATGCTTACGATTACCACCCTGAAATTCTCCCCCAGGTCGAAAAGGGCAGGGCAAACCAGGTTTCCCACGTTTTCAATCATCAGCACGGAATGATCGGAGGGATTCAGCTCTTTCACCGCCATGTTGATCATGCTGGCATCGAGGTGGCATCCGCTTCCGGTGTTGATCTGCACTACCGGTATCCCGGTGGCGCTGATACGGCTTGCATCCAGGGTTGTCTGCTGATCTCCTTCGATGACAAAGAGGTCTTTTTCTTTTTTTAACGTATTCAGCGTTCTTTCAAGCACGGTCGTTTTACCGGAACCCGGCGAACTGACCAGGTTCAGGACCAGCATGCTTTTGGCTTCAAAATACCCGCGGTTGCGCTGTGCCAGCAGGTTGTTCTTCTGCAGCACATCGGTTTCCACGGAAATGATCCGGCCTGCAGAACGCGGGTGGTCATGATCCTGTGCAGGTTGATGTTCATGAGGGTGCCCTTGATCATGTCCCGGTTCATGGTGGTATTCGGGTTCGTGATCATGGTCGTGATCATGGGGATGCACATGATCCTCATGGGGATGGGTATGGCCCGGTTGCCCGGGTTTCATAATGGTGATCCGTCCATCTCCTGATTCACAGCCGCAGGTATCGCACATGGTGGTATTCGTTATTGCAGGGTAAAAGTAATCATTTTCTTCGCACGAATCCCCTGTTTTTATCCTGGATTGCTGTCCGTTGCGGTTATATCAATATCAAGCCATCGCTTTAAGGCCGACACGAGCTTTTCTTTTTCTTCCGGTGCCATATTCCGGATACGGGCTCCGCCATGGCCTTGCCCCGGCAGGAAAAACCACAATGCATCCACCTTCTCCGAAGGCGGCACTGCGGTGGCGGACCAGGTATCAATACCGCCGTAAATATAAAGGATCCGGTCTCCTTTTGTTTGCAGCCAATGATAAGCTTTAGAGGCGAGTTCAGGGTCGAAATTCACCTTCATTTTGCCAGGGGTCAGCGCAGCGCTGGGATGGGGTTTCAATGGCAGAGCCTTCAGCAGACCGCTGAATTCCTCTGTCCGGTATCCGTAGTATCCCATTTCAGTGGCTGCCTGGTAGTAATGCGGTGCAAAGGCAGTGATGTCACGGTCGGAAAAGAAACTGATATCGGTAACGTTGAGCAGATGGAGCAGGGCTGATTCCAGGGAGGCGGTATCGGAGGGTATAAGGCTGCAGTCAAAGCCCCACTGCCAGAATGAGAAAGGATATTCCAGCACCGTGTATTCAAAGGCTTCTTCAAAGGTCAGGTAGGTAAACTGCAATTTTGCACCGGCGCAATAAAATTTCAGCAGGGGCAGCACTGCATCGCGGTGCTGCAACAAACGGATCTGAAGAGCCCTGATCGCGGCATGGCATTCGTCTGTGCCAATGGTATCCAGAAAACCATAGATCCGCTGGTCCTCCGCTTCAAGGTTAAGCGGTGCTACATATGGAACGCTGACATCCACGTCGGAGGGATAAAAGTAGCGGTAATACAGGGTGGTTTGTCCTCCCTTGCTTATACCTGTGCTGATCCATTTGTATGGGTACAGGTTTCGCAGCAGTTCACGGATATGATGCAGGTCAGCCGTCGCCTGCGAAAGATTCAGATAATCGTAATCGAGGGAATCGGGACAGCTTTCTCCAAAATAGCGGTGCTCCACCATAATCTGGTTTGCATTCAGCAGTTTTGTAAGTTCGTACACGACGTTCCGGTTGCAGTCATACCCTTCGGTTGCATATACCATGGGCTGGTCAAATCCCTTGTGCGACAGGTAGGCTTTCTGGTAGAAGTACCCTTTTTGCGGATTGGAATGATCGATGGGCTGGCGGACCTTCAGTTCATAAGCAGACTGAAATCCCGGCGGCGTTTCCATGGTCTTGAAAATGACATCGGGCAACAAATAAAGACGCTTCTCAATCTCGTTCTCCTGTGCGTAGGATAACTCGGCAAGAGCGGAAAGGATCAGTACCCGGATGAATGTTTTCATATGCATTAAAAATAAAATCCTCAAGGGTTAAAATTCACTTCCAGAATAGAATTACATGAACCGTTATTTACGGATCCATAAGCGTGACCGACTTCACCTTCAACTCCCTGCCCTGAACAAGAAGGGAATCCTTTTCGCCGCAGGCAGGACAGATTACGTCCAGTTCGGCCGGACTGTATTGATGACGGCAGCGGGGGCACTCAAAAAGCAGCGGAACGCGATGGATGGCCAGCTTTGACTGCTTCAACAGGGGAGAGGCTCCGGCGGCAGATTCCCATGCAAATTCAAGGGCTTCAATATTCACCCCGGCCGCATCACCCACTTCCACTTCAACCTCTGATATGCCGGGGGCTTCATGCTGTAACGCCGTTGATTCGGCTATTTCAAGGATGTTGAGGGCAATGGAGAACTCGTGCATCATGTTGGTTTTAAAATCCGCTAACAGATCCTCGGCATCTGCATGCCTGCCAGCCGGTCAATCATGCGGTTGCCTCCCGTGACGGAAAGCATGATGACCTTTCCCGGGTGACCGGTGGTGATTTCCCCGATCACGGCAGCATGGGTTCCGGGTTCGCTTTGCCGCATAATCGCAAGCACTTTATCTGCTGACCGGGGGTCCACAACAGCCATCATTTTCCCTTCATTGGCGAGGTAAAGCGGATCAAATCCGTACAGTTCACATAGCCCGGAAACCTCTTCGCGAACGGGCAGTGCCTGTTCTTCGATGGTCATGCCAAAGGTTTTCTTCTCGGTAATCTCGGCGCAAATGGTGGCCAGTCCTCCCCGTGTTATGTCGCGCATGAATTTCACTTCCGCCCCCGAATCCAGTATTTTCATGATCATCGGGCTAAGCACGGCAACGTCTGAAACCAGCGGTTTCTCAAACTGCAGGTTTTCACGTGCGGCCAGGATGCAGATCTCATGATCGCCGAGGTACCCGCTCACGATGATCGTATCGCCGGGTTTGATAGCGGATCCGGACGAAATGCCCGTGTTTTTTTTATCGGCCAGTCCAATGCCGCTGGTGGTGATATACACCTTATCGCATTGTCCCTTTTTTACCACTTTGGTGTCGCCCGTCACCAGTGATACTCCGGCAGCGGAGGCCGTTTCTCCCATTGAGCGGCTTATGGCTTCAAGCTGGTCGATCGGGAATCCCTCTTCAAGGATAAATGCGGCGCTCAGGAACAAGGGCCTGGCACCGGAAACCGCAAGATCGTTCAGGGTGCCGCAAACGGCCAGTTTACCGATGTCCCCGCCCGGAAAAAAGATCGGATCGATCACATAGGAATCGGTGGTAAAGGCAAGGCAGATGCCTGCCGTTTCAAGCATCGCCGCGTCCCCGAAAACATCGAGGGCGGGATTGGAAAAATACCGTGCAAAGGTTTTGCGGATCAGGTCGGATGTCATCCTGCCGCCGCTACCGTGTCCCATCAATATAACATTGTCCATCGCGGGTATTTTACGCGAAAATACTTCGAAAATCGCAAACCGAACCTTGCAGGCCGAAAATAATTTTGAAG
>JAGDMB010000303.1 GCA_017860375.1 Bacteroidota bacterium
GAAGGGACTGGTAGACTTCACCGGCTTCCAGAATGGCGTCATCATCGAGTTCATAATACCAGTTGACGGTGATGATTTTTTTCCCCTGGTATTTGTTCTGCAGGTTTTTCAGCACATGGAACAGCCATTTTGAACTACTGGTATTCAGGTAGTTAAGCTTAAAATCAAAGGTGGCTATGGTCTTGAAATCAACAAAACAATCCTCAATAAGGTTCATGAATTCCTCGTAAAAGAGGGACGGATCTTCAAGCCGTGAATGACCGGTTACAGTGATCCTTTTTTCTTCGGGAAATACGCGCACACGGGGGGTATGCAAGGTTTCTCTGATGCCTGGTGTCATGATGGATTTAGAAAAATTCCGGATAAAATTACTTATTTTCATACCCCTTTGGTGTTAACAAGGTCACGAGTTATTAACTGTGTCTGCCGCATCAGGGCATTCGTCATGATTCTAAAACCACCCGTCTGGTCTCAGGCTGCCACCAGATGAAAAGGAACAGCGCTTTGTAAAGATAACAGCATCCCCATTCTCTGCATCAGGGTATTCTCCCTGGAATAAAACCAATTGATGGTAAGATTATCGTTTTCCCTGCTCAGCAGATCGAGTTGCTGCAAAATGAATTCCATTCCTCTCCTTGATTCTTCATCAAGGCATTCGAATTTCATGTTGACCACCCGGGTTTTGTGTTCCCCCAGGTTAAAGGCATGAATCCAACGGGCCAGGCAATGATAAAAATGAAATGGATTATGAAAGGTGGAAACGCCCGAAATTTCAACTATTCCTGATTTTTCATCGAGCCAGACCCGGGGTGATGTTGAACTTCCTTCGATCTGAAATATTCTCATAGGGCAACTGGAATTGGTTACTAAAGTAATGTATACGCTTGTCAGAATCAAATGTTTGTTTATGATTTGCCAACCTATCAACCGGTGATTTGGGTCATCGGATAGTGTAATAGTTTAATTATGAATAGGTTGAAATAAAGTTTACGGAATAATTAACAGGATTTTAGTATATTTAGATATAGAATCAAGAACCAAGAGCCAGGAAAAAGAGAAGGTAAGCGGTAGAGGAAGCGGTAAGCGGTGAGGGGTAAGAGGTAAGAGGTAAGAGGTAAGAGGTTCATAACTATATAGATATGAAGAGAGGGTTCTGCATCGTATCTATGTTGCTCTGCATGGGATCGGCCGGGGCTCAGACGGAAAAGAACACCGTGATCATGCCGGGACTGAGGGCGCATTACGGGTTCATCGTCCCCCATTCCAGCACCATTCAGGATATTTCGTGGTCAAAACCCTGGGGATTTGAGGCTGATTACACCTGGCTGCTGATGGGGGAGAACGACTGGAAATATTGTTTCTGTTATCCGCGTGCGGGCCTGTCTCTTTTCTTCATCAATTTCGGGAATCCCGAAGTGCTGGGCAATTCCCTTTCGCTGTATGGCTTTATCGAACCGCTCATCGGGGCTGCAAGCCGCATTTACGGAACGGTGCGGTTTGGAATCGGTCCCGCCTACCTGGATAACGTGTATGATTCCGTGGAAAACCCGCTGAACCAATTCTTCAGTTCATCCATCAGTTTTATCGTATTGCTGAGTGCAGGGATCAATTACCGGTTCAGTGAAAGGTTCAATATCCGTTTATCGGGATCGTTCAATCATATTTCCAACGGCGGGATAAAATATCCCAACCTGGGGATCAATTATCCCACCCTCGCGCTGGGAATGGATTACCGGATCAATCCGCTGCCTTTTGAGTACCGGATAAAGGACAAATCCCTAAAGCTGGTACCTTACAAAGGCCGTTTCGATGCTATTTTCTTTGCCACTGCAAAGGCCGATATCAGAGGAAATACAAGGTATCCGGTTTTCGGACTGGTCACCAGCTATACGCGGGTAGTGGGGCGAATCAGCGGACTGATGCTGGGGATGGAGTTCGTGGCGGATTATGCCGATAAGCAAACCATTGAGCGGACGTCTCTGACCCATAATGGAAAACCGACGGATTATAAATATATTGCTCCCTTGCTCGGGTATGATCTGCTGCTCGCTCGCTTTACCTTTCAGCTTCAGCTGGGAGCCTACCTGTATTCCCCCTATGAAAGAAGGGATCCGGTCTTTCAGCATTATGTGCTATCCTATTATGTATATAAATCTGCTTTTGTCAGCATCGACCTGAAGGCTCACCGGCATACGGCTGATTTTCTGACGATGCGGGTGGGAGTATCTTTTTAAAGGGAAATAAAAGCACCTGAAATCCGGACCTTATCCCGATGCGCTTCGCTTTCGGGATTAGTTCGGTCATCGGATTTCAGTTCGCTGAAGGCTCCTGAAATCCGGACCTCACTAAAACGAATACTCAATAGACATTGCCTTTTGGAGGGATTCCTTGCAGATCTCGTCCTTGATGAGGTAGGTTCTGGCTCCGGCTTCGATCATTTCGATGATGTATTTCATCTCCGAATGAAAGGATACTGCGATGACAATGAGATTGCGGTACATGCGCGTGGCTTCGCGGGTAGCCTCCACACCCCCTTTACCGGGCATGTTGATGTCCATAAAGACCAGGTCATAGACCTTATTTCTCAGGATGGAGAGGCATTCGGCACCGTCATGCGCTTCGCTGATACTATCCACGCGTTCCTCAAAAAGATCGGTGATCATGTACCGCAATGCACTGATAAAATGAGGATTGTCGTCAACGATAAGTATTTTAAGTTTTTTCATACCTAACCCATTAAATGCCTTATCTGTTCAGCGGATAATACCTGCCTGCATCTGCATCCGCTTTACCGGGCGGAAGGACAGGGTTAAAAAAAGACGGGAAGCCGGAAAAATCCGACCCCCCGCTTCCTACCTAAATCCAACCAAACCCTAAAACTATATAAACTCGTAAAACGAGGTTTATTCTTTTTTTTGTTTGATATAAATAAAAAATCCATTTATATCAAAGATCCAATCCTAATTGTAACAAATATACATGTTTTTGACCTGGCCAAACCAGGGGTTATTACTTATTTTTTAAGAAATAATACTCAAATAGAATTGGGTATTTACCGACGGAAAGGGATCCGGAATCCCTCTGTTAAATGGAGATCAAGCGGTTTTTTATGGCATATACGACAAGGCTGATCGAATTCCTGGAATCGGTTTTCGCCAGCAGATTTGCCCGGTGTCTTTCAACGGTACGCTGGCTGATGATAAGCTTATCGGAGATCTGCTGATTGGAATACCCTTTGCAGATCAGGTCGAGCACCTCTTTTTCACGCCGTGTAAGGATGATCTTGTTTTCAGGGGTTTTCCTTTTGATGATGGAAAGCAGCAATTCCTGCGAGAAATGAGTGCCTCCGGCATTGACCTTCCGGATGGCCTCATACAGCTCTTCGTTATCCATGTCCTTAAGCACAAAACCTTTCACCCCGAGTTCGATCATGGAATTGTAATATTCCGATTCATCGTACATCGATAAAACGAGGATTTTCAACTGCGGGTATTTTTCAAGCGCACGCCTCGTGGCTTCAACACCGTCCATAACAGGCATCCCAATGTCCATAAGCACCAGATCGGGCTTGACAAAATCAAGCAAATCGAGGAATTCCTTTCCGTTTGATGCCTCACCGGCAACTTCCATGTCTTTTCTTTCGTTCAGAATGAATTTAAGTCCATTCCGGAACAATTGATGGTCATCCACAAGAAAGAGACGGACTTTCCGCATGCCTGCCTGGTTATTTTTAAGCGTGTAAAATTAAACAGAAATATCGGTTAAAAGTTTGTTCAGCAAAAATTATTGCTTGTACTTTTCAATATTTACCTTGCATTCAAACCCCATTCCACCACCGGGATTGTTGAAAAAATTATACAGGCCGTTCAGCGAACGGGC
>JAGDMB010000304.1 GCA_017860375.1 Bacteroidota bacterium
TTTGGAAAAAACGGCTACCCCTGCAATGATTTGCCGTGTGGTGGCATCAATAACGGTAATATTTTGTGCGTGGGCAGGGATGCCAGTGAAAAAGAAAAGGGCAAACAACCACTTTCGTTTCATGCGGATCCGGTATTAGAGATAAAGCTATTTCTATGGGTTGACAGTCGTACAAACGGTCGGACCCAACATTCACCCGGGTGTAAAACGCTGCAATATACAATACAATTCAGAGACTGACAAAACCGGGGATGGATAAGTTCCTGCATCATGCCGCAGAAAAGTGCATAAAAAGTTCATGGGTTCAAACGTTAAAAGGTTCTCATGGTAAAAGGTTTACATGTTCAAAAATTTTAAGCTTTCATAGGTTAAACTTTCAAATCCTCAAATCCTCAAATCCTCAAATAATAGTGTATATTATAGGAAATAATTTTGATTAGATATGCGTCAGGAATCACTGGAGAAGCTTAAAATACTGGCCGGCGCAGCCAAATATGATGTATCGTGTGCATCCAGCGGTGTCAAAAGGGCCAATGATGGAAAGGGCATCGGAAACACAACGGCCTGGGGAATATGCCACAGTTTTGCGGAAGACGGCAGGTGCATTTCCCTGTTGAAGATCATGCTCACCAACAACTGTATTTATGATTGCGCCTATTGCATCAACCGAAGGAGCAATGATATTCCGCGGACTACCTTTACGGTATCGGAGCTGGTTGAGCTTACCATTGAATTCTACCGCAGGAATTACATCGAAGGTCTGTTCCTGAGCTCAGGCGTATTCCGGAATCCCGATTACACCATGGAACGGATGATAAGGGTGGCAAAGGAGCTGCGTACGGTATACCGGTACAACGGGTACATTCATCTGAAAAGTATTCCCGGTGCAAGTGCTGCAATGATAAGGGAAGCCGGGCTTTATGCCGACCGTCTTAGCGTGAATATCGAGATCCCCACGGAACAGAACCTTAAAATGCTGGCCCCCGAAAAGAACTATGAGCAAATCCTTCAGCCCATGGGACTGATCCATCAGGGCATACTGCAAAGCAAGGAAGAGCGAAAGAAATACAAAAGTGCCAGAAAATATACACCTGCCGGTCAAAGCACCCAGATGATCATTGGAGTCACTCCTGAATCCGATCGTCAGATCCTTTCGATGGCGGCTTCACTTTACAAAGGGCAGAATCTTAAACGGGTGTATTATTCCGGATTTATTCCCGTGAACGCGTATGACAAGCGCCTGCCGGTAGTTGAAGAGCCTCCGCTGGTAAGGGAACACCGATTGTACCAGGCCGACTGGCTGTTTCGTTTTTACGAATTCGGAATGGACGAGATTGTGAACGAGAAACACCCCAACCTCGAGCTTGAGATCGATCCCAAGCTGAGCTTTGCCCTCCGCAATCCTGCGTTGTTCCCGGTGGACATCAACCGGGCCGATTATGCCTTGATCCTGCGGGTGCCGGGCATCGGGCCGAAATCGGCACAGCTGATCGTTGCTTCCCGCAAATACCAGCGCCTGACCTCGGATAACCTGAAAAAAATGGGTGTGGTGATGAAACGCGCAAAGTATTTCATTACCTGCGGTGAACTGGGTCCGCATACCATTCAGGAAATCAAACCCGAAGGATTGCGCAGGCTTTTCACCGAACAGGTGAAACGGCAAAACAAAGCCGGCCAACCGGTGCAGCTTGCCCTGTTTTGAAAGGCTGGAAATGATATATATAAATCGTTGCGGTTAAAAAAAATGCCGGGGAAATTAAGGAACACTGGTGAAAAAGAATGGAAAGTATCACGAACCAGTATAATGCAATTTATCGTAATCTGTGATTGCCTACTATTATGACAAGTCATTTGATGGTCTGCTGACGGCGGTTTTTGAGTCGTTTGAACGCCGGCAGGTGCCGGATGAGATCCGGGGTCCTGGTGAATCAGCCGTATCCCTTTGGAGCGAACCGGTCCGCATCGTTTCTGATCCTGCAAAGGCAGACAGGGTTTGGCATGCTTTAACAAAAAGCATTTCCGATGCACAAGCTAACCGCCTGTTCCGAATTCACTATTCCGGAATGGAGGAGATTGACCTGCCCCTGGTCAGGCTGATTCGTAAAATATTCCTGCAGGGCCCCGGAATAATGGAGAATTTCGCCGACCCCGATGTTCTTGCCATAAAGAAAGCCGACAGGAGGGTATCCCGCGAAGCAGAGAGGGTGGCGCAATTCATGCGGTTTCAGCAAACAGCAGATCATGTCTATTTTGCCGCATGCGGACCCGATTATGATGTCGTTCCCATGGTGCTGGGACATTTTCGTGACCGGTTTGCCGATCAGCACTGGATGGTGTATGATATGCGCCGGAAAAAGGGTTATTATTTCGACGGCCTGGCGGTACAATGGGTAACCCTGGAAAGCGACAAAATTGATTCTTCCGGAGATGTAAATGCCGGAGTGCTGTCGGAGGACGAGATCCTGTTCCAGCGGCTCTGGAAACAATATTTCCGGTCAATATGCATTGACCAGCGCCTGAACCTGAAACTTCACCGGCAGAAGGTACCGAAGAAATACTGGAAATACCTTACGGAGAAGAAGCAGGATATGCCGGAAAAGAAGTAATTTCGATCCCTGAACCAAGTTTTACCATGCATCGGACCTTTTTGCTCCTTTTCTTTTTTTCCCAGGCTTTTGGTGCATTCGCTCAGATTGATTCTTTATCGTTTCAGCACCATATCATTGCCAGTCCTTTGCCTGGTCCTCCCGTATGGGGGACCAGCGGATTCACGCTGGCTGACTATGACCGGGATGGCGACCTGGACATCACCCTCAGCCGTCGTGCTGATTCGGCCAGGGTATACTGGTATGAATACAGGGCCGGCGACTGGATCCTGCATTTTCTGGGAACCGCCGATGACCGGCAACTGGGTGCAGCTACTGCCGATATTAACAGGGATGGCTTTCCTGACCTGGTGATGGGACGATTCTGGTTTGAAAATCCCGGAATGCTGAATAAGAATCCGGATGCTTCTTTTCTCCGGCATGAATATTCTGCTCCACAGGGGACCGAGATCCATGATATCATCAGTGTGGATATGAACAATGACGGACAGCAGGATATCCTCATCTATTGTCAGAATGAAAAGAACGGCATCCTTGGCTGGTATGAAATACCGGATCTTGAAAAAGGATCCTACCAGGAAATTGCAAGAGACATCAATTCGGTATCAGCCCAGCCTCAGAATTCAAAAGGGATCCATGGCGGATTTTCTCCCATGGGTGCCGGAGATCTGAATAAGGATGGGTATGCGGATATTATTATGCCGCACGGATGGTATAAAAATCCCGGGAAAAGGAAGGACAATCCATGGCAACTGAAATCCTGGCCATTCCCTTTTGGCAAATACCCGAATCCTTATGGCCTCAGCATTCGAAGCTGGATCTGTGATCTTGACAGCGACGGGGATAACGATGCCGTAATTACCGAATGCGACATGGAAAATTCGGACGGATACTGGATTGAAAATAAACGGAACGGAAAGCACTTCATCCTTCACCCCCTTCCCTCCCCCGGGAGTCCGACAGGGTCTTTTCACTCCCTTGCCGTGGCCGATTTCGATGGGGATGGTGACCTTGATATCTTTTCCGGAGAACAGGAAGATCCCGATCCGGGAATGAAACCACAGGGGTTGAAAGAGAGGGGGTTTATCTGGGAGAATACCGGTGATGTAAAATCCCCGTCGTTCACTGTGCGCGTGATACAAAGGGATAATCCCGGATGGCATGATGCCATTGCCGGAGATGTTGACGGTGACGGAGATATGGATATTGTCAGCAAGGTATGGAACAAGGACGGAGAGCATTATCATGCAGACTTCTGGGAAAACCAGTTAAA
>JAGDMB010000054.1 GCA_017860375.1 Bacteroidota bacterium
TAATCTCCGGAAAGATCATAACCGTGGAAGTGAAGAATCCCGAAGATGCACGCGCCATAGCCTCTTCCGGCATTGACATTATCCAACTTGACCGGATGGGATTGAAGGAAATCCGGACGCTGAAAAAGGAGATCCACTCCATTAATCCGGGAATTAAAATTGCGGTGACGGGAAACATTAATACGGATACGGTTAAAGAATATGCGCAAACCGGAGCGGATATCCTGGTAACTTCATGGCCATATTATGGTGAACCCAGTGATCTGATGGTTACAATCCTGCCTATTTTTGATGTGTACTAAAAGACCCCCGTCTTCATTCATACCGTATGGCCTGACCCGGATTTGTGTTGGCTGCGAGGTAAGTTTTCCGGATGACCGTGAAAACAGCTATTATCAGGACGATGATCATAGCCAGAAAGAAATAGTATGGCGATAGCGGTATCCGGTAAGAATAATCCTTCAGCCACGAATCGGCCAGGAAATAAACGAGAATCCATGCCAATACCGAGGAAGCAAGGATCAAAAGGACAATTTCCCTCAGCTGCAATGCCAGCAGCTTTAAGATTCCGGCTCCCATGACTTTACGGATGCCAATTTCACGGGTACGCTGACTGGCCGTAAAGGATATGAGCCCGAATAATCCTAAGCATGCTATAAACAAAGCAACCACGGATAAAACCATAAAAATCCTTCCTGTTTTCCGAACGTCGTAATAATATTCTTTCAAATGATCCTCCAGAAAAAAATATACAAAAGGATAGGCATCCGTAAAATTCTCCCATTCCGACTGCAGAAATTCAATGGTCTTTTCCTTCTCACCGGGTGCTATTTTAACCGTTAAATAGCCTTCGGGATTGCCCGGGATCAGAAACATGATCAAAGCCCTGACAGGATTTTCAAGGGGTTGAAAATTAAAATCCTTCACTACCCCTATGATTTCACAAACCGGTTTTTCATTGTTATGGGAAAACGGACTGACCAGGAATTTTCCGACGGGATCATCCAGTCCCAATATCCGGGCTGCAGTTTCATTGATAACACAAGCTGCTGAATCCGAAGGGATGGCAGGATCAAAGAAGCGGCCTTCCGATAAGTGTATACCATAGGTTTTTAAAAAATCATAATTGACCAGATGATAGATGAGATGATAATTTTTTTCCGGGGATGTGCCTTCAAGGTAAAAGGTGTTCGAATTTACAATATTCCCGGGTAGCGAAAGCGAGTTGGTAGCGTAAAGCACGTTTTCATGCTTTAAAATAGTGCTTCGGTAATTGTTGAGATTCTTATTTAATCCGTCAGGACGGCGTATAACCAGAAGGTTGTCCTTATTGTAGCCCAGATCCTTGGTCGTCAGAAAATTGAACTGCGCATACACGATGAAGGTCATGGTAAGCAGCGATACGGAGATAAAAAACTGAAAGAAAACGAGGCCGGTGCGCAGATTACTGCTTCCGGTGCCCCGCCGTATCCAGGAACGCAACACGACGATCGGATTAAAAGAGGAAAGGAAAAAAGCCGGGTAAAATCCGGCAAAGATCCCGACAATGGCCACCAGAATGAACAAGGCCAGGAACCTTTTTGGGGTGGCCAATTGGGCAAGGGAAAGATGCAGATCGATATAATGGTTGAACAAAGGCAGCAGCAGTTCAACCAGAAGCAGCGCCATCACCAGGGACAAACCTGTGATGAGCATTGACTCCGTGAGAAACTGCTGGATCAGGATTCTTTTATCCGATCCCGCTATTTTTCGAATACCGACCTCTTTTGCCCGGTTGGCAGTGGAGGCAGTGGCAAGGTTCATAAAATTTATACAGGCTACGACAAGGATAAGCAGGGCAAGTACCGAAAATATAGTTACATACTGGCTGTTGCCTCCGGGTTCAAATTCCGCCTCCAGGTCTGATTTTAAATGAATATCCGTTAAAGGTTGAAGCACAAATTCATAGCGGTTCTCCGTTCCGCTCATTTCATTTGCTTCCACGTTGAGCATTTTATAATAGGCGGGCACTACGTATTTTTCCACCATTGTCTGAATCTTTGTATTCAGGGAATCCTTGTTGGTGCCTTCCTTAACCTGAATGTAGGTGTACAGATTATTGATTACCCAGGTACTCCTGTTTATGTATTTATACAAGGTGGACAGGGAAGCCACCATGTCAAAATGCATGTGGGAACTCTGGGGGACATCTTCCATGATGCCGGTTACCTCGTAATAGGTCGAATCATTCTCAACCCGGAGTTTCCTGCCAATTGGATTATCATTGCCAAAATAACGCTGAGCTGCCTTGCGGCTCAGGACTATGCTTTCAGGTCTGTCAAGCACAAGCTGGGGATTGCCGGAAACAAGAGGAAAGGAGAAGATCTCAAAGAAGGTCGAATCGGCGAAAATAATATTATCCTCATTGTTTTTTATATCCCCGTATCGAATCAACCACGCTCCGAACCGACCTATCCGTAACGCCTTTTCTACTTCAGGAATCTCCTTTACCAGGGCTGGAGCTAACGGAGCTGACGTAACGGCATGGTTTAGCCTGTTTCCGGATACATTCCCGGCTATTCCGATTCTGTAAATTTCCCTGGCATGCTGATGAAAACGGTCATAGCTGTATTCATTCTCCACATACAAAAAAATGATTATGCTGCTGGCCAAACCGATGGCCAGGGCAAATACATTGACAAGGGTATAAGACCTGTATTTGTAAAAGATCCGAAAAGCTACTTTAAAAAAACTCCCTGTCATGTGAAAAATAAAATGGGTAACACCGAATATTTTTCAAAGATTGTACCAAATATACTAATCCTCTAACATATTGATGATTGCATCATCCGTGAACATAAAATCTGCAGGAAGATTGTCCGTTTTTGATACACTTTCTGTACGGTTATGAATACATTCATTGATTTAAAAAAGGGCAGCACACCGGCCATTCGCATCCCCGTTATTCAATGGTGACCGTAAATCTGAAATAGGAAAGGATCGGATTAACCGATCGAAAGGAATACCGGATCTTATCCGAAGAGATCTTGGCAATCTCGATAAAACCCAAACCGGCACCTCCTTTATGGGAAAACTGGCCGTCCATGATGGTTAGTTTATAGAGCTCTTTCAATCCTTTATTATCCAGCTGGTTCAGGTTTGTTAAACGGTCCATGAGCCTGGGTATGTTCGTCTTTTCGATCAGGTTGGAAGAAACAAGGACATATTTGGTATTCTCTTTTTGGATGCAGAAACAGGGTTCATATTTTTTATCTATCCCGGCAGCCTTTGCACCATCAAAGGAATGTTTCATAATATTCTCAAGGGCCTCGATCATTACCAGCAGAATTTTTTTGTAAACATTGGTTTGTATACCCAGGAAAACAACTTTGCCCTTCAATTCATTGATCAGATTGCCAATGGTATCGTACCGAATCTTACCAGTATGATGAAGGATGGTTTCATTTTGTGTCCCTGAGCGCATAATTGTGATTAAATCAGGTAATAATCAATACCAAAATTATTGAAAAGTTGATACTTTAAAAAATTATTCCGCTTCATTCGTGAGGGTTGGATCCGGTTCCTGCCTGTATCCTTCATCTTCCTGTAAGGCATGGGATTGAGAAGCCAATACGGCCAGACGATCGCATCTTTCATTCTCCGCATTTTCTGCATGGCCCTTTATCCAGATGAATTTTACCCTGTGCAGGCGGTATGATTTAAGGAACCGTATCCACAGGTCGGGATTCTTTTTTTTTCTGAACCTTTTTTTCTCCCATTCAAAAATCCATCCTTTTTCAACTGCATCGGCCACATACCGCGAATCGGTGTAAATTGTAACATCTGAACCTTTATACCGCAGGGTTTCAAGAGCAATAATAACAGCCAGAAGTTCCATCCGGTTGTTGGTGGTAAGCCTGTAACCGCCCGATAACTCCTTACGGTGTTGTCCGGACAACAGCACAACGCCATAACCCCCGGGACCCGGGTTTCCGCTTGCGGCACCATCGGTGAAAACAGTGATCTTACGGGGCACGGTTAATCTGAATTCCAGTGGTGGTCAAAAATAATTTTATGGCAATTGCCAGCAAAATGACTCCGAAAATTTTTCTCAGTACAAGAATTCCGGTGGCTCCCAGCAATTTTTCAAAGATACGCGTAGCCCGGAGTACCAGGTATACGACAATCATATTCATTATCAGGGCGATCAGGATCGTCCATGCGCTGAATACCGCTTTCAGTGAAAGAATGGTTGTCAGGCTTCCGGCACCTGCAATCAGGGGAAAAGCAAGGGGTACGATGGAGGTTTGTTTTTGTGAGTCGTATTTGAAGAATTCAATGCCCAGCACCATTTCCATACCAAGCAATAAAAGCACGAACGAACCGGCAATGGCAAATGAAGAAACATCAACCCCGAAAAGGTTCAGAAAAGGCTCCCCTGCAAAAAGAAAAATAAGCATGAGGACAAAAGAAACCAGGGTCGCTCTTTCGGCATCTATATGCCCTGTTTTCCGCTTGATATCGATAATGATCGGGATCGATCCGGTAATATCAATGACCGCAAACAAGACCATAAAAACCGTAAAAATATCAACAAACCGGACCGGCATAATAAAAAAGTTTGAAAATTTGAAGTTTGAACATTTGAGGTTTGAACATTTACAGGTTTAGCGTTTCCCGCGATATTATTGAATAATTTTCATTTCGTCAACCAGATGGCCTGCGCCGGCATATTTGTCCATAATAAACAAAACATACCGTATGTCAACACAGATGCACCGCTGAAGTTCAGGTTCAAAGAGAATATCCCCCGTCATGGCTTCCCAGTTTCCGTCAAAAGCCAGGCCAATGAGAGCTCCTTCCGCATCCAATACAGGACTTCCGGAATTCCCCCCCGTAATGTCATTGTCGGTTATAAAACAAGTCGGCATCCTGCCGTTTTCGCCATACCTGCCGTAATCCCTCCGGGCAAAGAGATCCTTAAGCTTTTTGGATACATCAAATTCCCAGTTGGAAGGATCTTCTTTCTGCATCACCCCCTCAAGCGTGGTATAATAATCGTAATGGACCGCATCCCTTGGAAAATAATCCCGCACCGATCCATAGGAAAGGCGCATGGTTGAATTGGCGTCGGGATAGAAAATCCGGTTTTCCTGCATTTCCATCAGTCCTGCCATATACAAACGCTTTCCCTTTTCATAGTTTGCGTTGACCCGGGCACGGTTCTGGAATAATTCACGGTATTTATTCTGGGTGGTCAGCGCAGCCACAAAGGCCAAGTCCTTTTCAAGTGTCTTCCGCGTCGGATTCTGAATAAAAACGGTGAAGTCGAACGAATTGGCAAATACTGACCGGTTGAAAAGAGCATTGCAATAATACTCCACATTCCCTTTATATTTTGACTGGATCACAGTAAAAAAATCAGGCCGGAAAACAGTGGGTACATTTTCATAAAAAAGCTTCAGGAGGGCTGGCGTGACTTTTCTGTCGGTGCTTTCGTTGTATTCCCTGTAAAATTCTTCACCCAGCGTCTTCAATTCGGCGGTCAGGGAATCAATCTTGTGCCTGTTTTCCGGCTCTTTTAATAATGCATGGTACAATGTTGTTGCTTTACCTGCAAAACCAATGATTTCAGACCCTTTGACAAGGCATTCCGTGGTATACTGCAACGCGTGCTGGTATGGACTCCTGACTGTCACCGCTTCATGGATGAGATTCAATGCATCTCCGTATTTTGATTTCCGCTCCCCATCCTCGTTCATCCAACCGATAAATTCCTTTTCGAGCTGCTGCTTTTTATCGTATATTTTAAGTGCTTTAAGTCCCTTGCTTTGTCCGATGGAGAATTTCCAGGAATTGCTTGAATTGGAATACTTGGAGGCGTATTTGATATTAACGGCTTCATCAGCCAGCATATCATTCAGTAAAATATCCTGGCGCAGACCCCGGATGGTGATGCGGTTTGGATGGATTACCTCCATCAGTTCCTTCACTTCGTATGAAGTCATATACCGCAGGGTATTCCCCGGATAGCCTATTACCATTGCAAAATCACCTTCGGTATACCCCCGGAGGGAAACCGGGAAAAAATGCTTTGGTTTCAGCGGAATATTTTGTTTGGCGTATTCTGCAGGCTTACCGTCGGGACCGGAATAAACCCTGAATACACTGAAATCCCCCGTGTGTCTTGGCCACATCCAGTTGTCGGTATCGTAACCGAATTTCCCGATAGAGGAAGGAGGCGTACCCACAAGCCTTACATCCCTGTATTCTTCGTACACCAAAAGATAATAATTGTTTCCGTTAAAAAAGGACTTTACCATTGCCTGGTAATGATTGTCTTCAGTGGCCTTCCTGACGATCTCATTGCTGATTCTTTTCACCTCCTCTCCTCTTCTTTGTTCGGACAGGGTATCGTTCAGATTCACCAGTATACGCTGCGTCACATCTTCGATCCGAATCAGAAAGGTAGCGGTTAAGCCCGGATTGGGCAGTTCTTCCTCATGCGTCATGGCCCAGAAACCATCTTTCAGATAGTCATGCTGCACTGAACTGTGATTCTGAATGGCATCGAAGCCACAATGATGATTGGTAAGCAGCAAACCCTCGCCCGAAACAATTTCGCCGGTACATCCCCACCCGAATATAACTACGGCATCCTTAAGGCTGCTGTGATTGATGCTGTAAATATCTTCAGCCGAAAGTTTCAGCCCCATCGATGTCATTTTATCGATGTTCAGCTTTTCCAGTAACGGTAAAAGCCACATACCCTCGTCGGCCTTCAGCGACATCCATCCGATCATGAACAAGCTCCCTGCCAGTAGACATACTCTCTTCATATTCCACGCCATTGTTTTCCGTTTCCTGAATGAATCAAAGCGGCAAAGATAACTGTCTTTTACTTAATAAAAATGACTTTCGATGGTATTGTGTGATGCCATAGTTTTCGATCGCTTTTCGGTGTTCCAGGGTCGGATATCCTTTGTTTTTATGCCACAAATAATGTTGGTTTGCCTGATGCAGGCGAAGCATATACGCATCGCGATGCACCTTGGCCAGGATGGATGCGGCAGCTATGGATTTATACGTTGCATCACCCCGGATAAGGCATACATGAGAAATTCCTTTGTAAGGATAAAACCGGTTCCCGTCAACCAGTATCCGGTCGGGGGCCAGGACCAGCTTATCCAATGCCCTGTGCATGGCCAGAATGGACGCCCTGAGGATGTTTATTTCATCGATCTCATCGGGTTCGGCAAACGCTACAGCCCACGCCAATGCATTTCTTTCGATTTCCGACCGCATGAATTCTCTCCGCAACGGGGAGAGTTTTTTGGAATCATTCAGCCAGGGGTGATTGTATCCCTTTGGCAAAACAACGGCAGCTGCATACACAGCGCCCGCCAGACAACCTCTTCCGGCTTCATCGCAGCCCGCTTCGACTCCTTCGGTACAATAGCATTCTTTTAGCATGAACAGCGCCTGCTTTTTTCAGATTGGAATCCGCATTTCCCAATGCGGATTTTGGATTAAAGTTATCAAGGATAGTGAAATCTTTTTACATTTGTGATGGAAATAAAGAGGAACTGCTTTGAAACGGAAATTTGTTACCAATCTTGCCCTTCTGCTTTTCCTGAACCTCCTGATCAAACCCTTTTATGCTTTTGGTATAGATGTTTCCGTTCAGAATGCAGTGGGATCCCTGCTTTATGGTAATTTCTACATTCTGCTGAATTTCTCCCTGATCTTTTCCATCATCCTTGACCTGGGTATAGAGAATTTCAACCGCCGTGAGATCGCCAGGCATCAGCATGTTCTAAACCGGTATTTTTCATACCTCTTCCCGCTTAAACTTATCCTTGGTATTATTTATTTCATCCTCTGCAGTATTATAGGATATATGCTGGGCTGGAGAGCACAGGAATTCAACTTATTATGGGTACTGTTGTTCAACCAGTTCCTTGCCAGCTTTATCCTTTACCTGAGGTCAAACCTGGGCGGACTGCATATGTTCAAGATCGACAGTTTTCTTTCTGTCCTTGACCGGTTTGTGGTGATTGTAATATGCGGATTCCTCCTCCTTGAACCCGTTACAAAAAATGCTTTTCGCATTGAATGGTTTGTCTATGCGCAAACAGCTGCCTATGTTATCAGTGCGGTGGTAGCTTTTTCGGTAGTATTCTCCAAAGCCACTTCCTTTAAATTTCAGTTCAACCTGAAGAAAAACCTGAGTTTTCTGAGAAAGAGTTTCCCCTTTGCCCTGCTTACCTTATTTATGGCGGCCTACCTGCGAATTGATTCTATCCTGCTGGGAAAGTTGCTGCCCGATGGAAAAGAGCAGGCCGGTATCTATGCCCAGAGTTTCAGGATTGTGGAGATCCTCTCCAATTACGGGTATCTGTTTACCATCATCCTGCTGCCCGTCTTTTCCCGTATGATCAGAAAAAAAGAATCCGTGGAACAATTATCGAAATTATCTTTCTTGCTGCTCTTCGTACCTGCCTTCATCATAACCCTCGGATGCACGTTTTACAGCAGCCAGATCATGGACATCCTGTATAACGCTCACGTTGAAGAATCTTCGCGTGTTTTTAAAATTCTTATCTTCAGCTTTCTCGGTATGTGTACCACCTATATATTCGGGACCCTTCTTACTGCAAACGGCAATATGAAGCAGTTGAATATTATGGCCTTAACGGCTGTGGGATTCAATCTTACCCTTAACCTGATCCTGATTCCCCGCCTGGGGGTAAATGGGGCGGCTATTACCAATGTTTCCATCCAGTGTTTTACTTCCCTGGTTCAAATTGCGCTTGTCCTTAAAATATTCAAATTTAAGGTAAACTATTCCCTGCTTGCCCGGCTGACCGTGTTTCTTGTCACCCTGATCATTACCGGCATCCTGGTAAAAAAACTGCCGTGGGACTGGTACTATTCCTTTGGTTTATTCCTGACGCTGGGGACAGTCTTTTCCTTTATTTTCCGCCTGTTTTCTCTTAAAACATTTTACGACATACTCACTTCCGCAGAGCCGGAATAAAGAGGAAATCCGTAACCCGATACCATACCACTGTTTCCTTTTCAGACACAGGCTATTTTTTACGTAGATCTTGCAATAATTATAAAAATAACATAATTTTGCTGCTGGATTTGTTTTTAATAAATGTCTGTTATCATGGAAAATAAAAGCGAAAAACTCAGAGATGCCTGCCAATTGGCTCTAACCACGTTTAAAAAAATTAAGAACCCGGTGTTCAATGAAATTATCGCGAAGCTTGAATTTGTTATTGGAAGTTATGATTATGATAAAAATCCGGTTGGACTTATTGAATTTGGCAAGGTAGCCCTTGAAATGCTCAAAGAAATAAAGAAAAAAAGTCCGAAAAAATTCAGTAAGGAAGTAATCACGAAACTGGAAGAAAGCCTGGTTTAATCCTTCTCCTGCTGTCATTCTTCATCGTGGAATTTACACATACTGCGGAGAGAGAAGATAAATTGCATGGTGCAAATGCGGTGCTCTCCGAGAATGTTTCATGATAAAATTCGCTTGCGGTATTGCATTCCGACAGGTGATTAATTATTAAAAAGATGGTCCCGTCAGGACCATCTTTTGCATTTGCATTGGAAAGCACGAAGGCTCCGTGTAAAAACAAACTGGCCAAATACGGTATGGAGGTATAGAAAGAAGAGGGGCCTTCTGTGTTTTGGGATTGTTTCAACTTTCCGTATCTTTCCCGTGGAAAACAGTGAATGGCATGATCCGATTCTTCTTTTTTCTTGTTTTTTCGTGGTTTCTTATCCCTGTTTTATCGGCGCAAACTGACTTTAAAACGGAAATAAACATAGGAGTGTCCCAGGGCATAGGCCTCAGCCGGGTGGCTTTTTATCCGCCGGTCGACCAGGGTCTCCTGACCGGCTATACCGGCGGGCTTTTGCTGCGGACCATCACGGAGCCTCATCTTGGTATACAACTGGAGGTGAATTACCTGAAGCGGGGATGGACCGAGAAATTCATCGCATCAGGAGACTATACGAGAAATCAGGAAATACTTACCGTTCCGGTGATGACCCACATTTATTTCGGAAAACAAACCAAAACCCGCCTGCAATTTGTGATCGGTCCCTATATTGCTTATCTTTTAAGCGATTCCGAAACAATGACCGTCAGCGATACTCTGGAATACAAAGATTACTACGGAAAATCGGTTGCCCATACTTTCGAATTTGGTTTCTCCGGTGGTGTTGCCGTTTCCTTCCGTACAAAACTGGGAATATTTGAACTCCAGGGAAAATACAACCATAGCCTTACCAATTTGTTCACACCGGGAGCGGAGGAGTTCATCTATCAAGGCTGCAGACCCCAGACGATTGACATCACCCTTCATTACCTTGTAAATTTAACAACCGGGGGAAAAAAAAGTAAACGGTGACTAACCTCTTACCGCTTACCCCCTTTCGACACTGCCAGGACCTTCGGACACTGGCAGGTCTTCACCC
>JAGDMB010000305.1 GCA_017860375.1 Bacteroidota bacterium
CAGGGAACACCGGAATATATAGGGGCGGCAGTCGCACTTGCTATGGTTTCGGGTCTGCTGCTGTTGATCATGGGTTTCCTGAAACTGGGATTTCTGGCAAATTTTCTCAGTCACCCGGTCATCTCGGGTTTCATCACGGCCTCTGGAATTCAGATCGCGGCAGGTCAGCTTGGCCCCGTGCTGGGAATACATGCGGAAGGAGAAAGCTTTCTGGAAATTGTAATCTCGCTATGGAAAAATATCGGTCATACCCATATCGCCACTACTGCCATCGGCGTCGGTTCACTCCTCTTTCTCTTCTGGGTCCGCAAAGGTCTGAAGCCGATTCTGGTCCGCTTTGGACTGAGTGGTAAAGTCTCCGATATGCTGGTCAAGATCGGCCCCGTTGTGGCCATCATCGTGACCATTCTTATAGTCTGGAGCATAGGACTTGCTGACAAAGGGGTTGCTATCGTGGGAAAGGTCCCCAAAGGTTTGCCAAAGATTGCCATGCCTCCCCTGGATATGGCACTGTGGATTAAGATCCTTGTTCCGGCACTTCTTATATCCATTATCGGTTATGTTGAATCCATATCGGTAGCGCTTACGCTTGCGGCCAAAAAACGCCAGCGTATCGATCCCGACCAGGAACTGATAGCACTCGGCGCATCCAATATAGGATCGGCAATTTCAGGCGGCTTCCCGGTAACCGGTGGATTTGCCCGCTCGGTCGTCAACTATGAAGCCGGAGCCGAAACCCCGGCCGCCGGAGCCTATACTGCCGTAGGAATCGCCCTTGTCACCCTTTTTCTAACTCCGCTGCTGTTCTTCCTGCCGAAAGCTACACTCGCTGCCACGATCATCGTTGCCGTGATCTCGCTGGTGAGTTTCAGTGGCTTAAAACATACCTGGACCTATTCAAAAGCTGACTTTGCCGCTATGCTGGTTACCATATTGGTAACACTGGCTGAAGGAGTTGAAGCAGGACTTATTGCAGGAGTTGCACTCGGAATTTTTCTGCATCTCTACAGTACATCCAGGCCTCATGTGGCCGTGGTGGGACAAATCCCGGGCACAACCCATTTCAGGAACGTAAAACGCCACGAAGTAATTACGGATCCTGAAATACTTTCCCTTAGAGTTGATGAAAGCCTTTATTTCCCGAATGCACGGTTTCTGGAAGACCTGATCAATGATTCCGTGGCAGCCAATCCTGCTGTCCGGCATGTTATTCTTGAATGCCCCGCCGTGAATACGATCGATTTTTCAGCACTTGAAAGCCTCGAAGCTATCAATATTCGGCTGAAAGATTCAGGGATTAAACTGCACCTTTCCGAAGTGAAGGGACCGGTGATGGACCGCTTGAAACGTTCACACCTGCCTGAGCATCTGTCGGGAAAAATACACCTTACTCATTTTGATGCCGTATCAAGCATCAGGGAAGAAATATCACAGCAATCATCCGGTACTGGCGATATTTCAGGCGGCCCAGGTTATTGTTCACCATACCCAACAGAAAAACTTTGAATCAAATAGCAGAACATAGTATTTCAGCCGATTCAACCGGAAAAGAACTGAAGGGGGATAATACCTACACCTTGCATCTTCCGCCAGGTATCCCTGCTTCTGATTTCTGGTCGGTAATTGTATATGACAGCCAGACCCGCTTAATGATCCACGCCGGTCAGCCATGGCCATCCGTTCACCGCAACTGTAAGAAACTCATGTTCAATCCGGAGGGTTCGTTGGATATATGGTTTGGGCCAGAACCTCTCCCCGGTAAAGAGAACAATTGGGTGCAAACGATACGGGGGAAAAGATGGTATATGATCCTTCGTCTTTATGATCCGCTTGAATCATGGTTTGATATGACCTGGAAGCCAGGAGACATAGAAGAAATAAAATAATCATGCCTATAAATTAATTAACCTTAGCCAAAACTATCTGTAATTATGAAAGCCATTGCTGTTGAACCAAAAAAAACCGGTACCGCAAAACTTATGGATATGCCGGAACCCGATATGCGTGATGGATCGATACTGGTGGAAGCTATTGCTGTCGGAGTATGCGGCACCGATGTTGAAATTGTCGAAGGCAAATATGGCTGGGCCCCTCCCGGACAACAGCATCTTGTACTGGGCCACGAATCGCTGGGTCGTGTTTTGGATCCGGGTTCGTCAACCGGGTTCAGGAAAGGCGATCTGGTAGTCGGTATCGTCCGCCGGCCTGATCCTGTGCCTTGTCCAAACTGTGCGGTGGGTGAATGGGACATGTGCCGTAACGGACTTTACACAGAGCGCGGGATCAAGGAGATCCATGGATTCATGTCGGAACGATGGAGGATTGAACCTGAATACGCAGTAAAGGTTGACCCTTCACTGGGTATCCTGGGTGTGCTCCTGGAGCCTACCACAGTGGTAACGAAAGCGATGGAGCAGATAGGAATGATTGGCCGGCGGTCATACTGGGAACCGAGGACTGTTTTGGTTACCGGAGCCGGACCAATAGGCCTTCTGGCCGCTCTGAGCCTTAAAATCTGGGGGATAGAAGAAGTTCATGTCCTCGACAGGATGGAAGCCGGGTCTAAGCCAGATCTTGTGCGTGCTCTGGGTGCAACATACCACTCAGGGAGAGTGGCTGATTTAGAATTCGAACCGGATGCAATCATTGAATGCACAGGTGTCGGCCAGGTAATCGCCGATTGTATTCATAAAATAGGGTCGAGCGGGATCTTATGTCTCACAGGGGTTGGACAGGGAGGCTCAATTGGTGCTGGTGTATTAGCCGATGTAGCAGCCGCTGCAGTATTGAGGAATAACGTGATCGTCGGGAGTGTCAACGCCAATAAGCGTCAATGGTACAGGGCCGGACTAACGCTGGCCAAAGCAGATCGTTCATGGCTGGCAAAACTCATCACCCGGAGGGAAAAACCGGAGAATTTCATGAGTGCTCTCGAAAGAAAACCGGATGATATAAAGGTTATAATTCAATTCTCCGAAATCTAAATAATTACGGCGCAATAAGCGGATGTGAAGTGAATTGCGCCTAAAACGAACCCTTATGCAGAGGATTTTGAAATGGATATTCGTATCTTTCTTCATGCTTTTTTTTAAAGCCTGCTCTGCCCCCGATCAAGGATACCTTGTATATGTCGGAACTTATACCGGCCATGGAAGCGATGGTATTTATGCATACCGTTTCAATCCGGACAAGGGTGATTTAAATCCGATTGGTCTTGTAGCCAAAACAGACAATCCGTCCTTTATTACCATTGATTCTGCCGGTCGATTTCTTTATGCTGTAAATGAGCTTGATTCATTTCAGAATCAACCGACAGGTGCGGTCAGCGTATTTGCCATCGACAGCAAGTCAGGTGAGTTAAAATTGCTTCAGCAAATCTCGTCTCTCGGGGCTGCTCCGGCACACTTGTCCATGGATAAGTCAGGCCGATACCTGTTGGTGGCCAATTATAACGGTGGAAATGTGGCCGTATTTCCAATCGAAAGTGATGGTCGACTTGGCCCGCAAACATCCTTTATACAAAATGCGGGATCCAGTGTGAACCCCGATCGCCAGTCCGGGCCCCATGCTCATTTTATTCAGGTAACGAATGACAACAAATTCGTATTGGTAGCCGATCTCGGAATAGACGAAGTATTACTATACCGGTTTGATGCGAACACGGGTTCTCTTATACCAACCGATTCAGGGTATGTAAAGATGGATCCTGGTTCCGGACCAAGGCATATCGCCTTTGCTCCATCCGGGAAGTATATTTACGTATTAAATGAGTTAACGTCAACAGTAACCGTACTTTCATATGAATCAGAAAACGGTGCAATGCAAATCAAGCGGACCATCTCAACGCTGCCGGAAGATTTCACTGGCAGGAA
>JAGDMB010000306.1 GCA_017860375.1 Bacteroidota bacterium
GTAGGAACAAT
This sequence comes from Bacteroidota bacterium, assembly GCA_017860375.1. Taxonomy (GTDB): domain Bacteria; phylum Bacteroidota; class Bacteroidia; order Bacteroidales; family UBA10428; genus UBA5072. The sequence goes on from JAGDMB010000306.1 coordinate 12, forward strand.
GCCGGCTTCCCTTAAAGAATACCAGTTGGAGGGAAGAACAGCGTCCTGAAAAATAATACGGGACTCTTCCGGCAAAGCATCAAGCCATTCGTTATACTTCTCCTGATGTTCTTTTTTAATGAAATCAGGGATGGACTTTACAGCAGATCCTTTAATTTCCATAGGGTTTGCATTTATTGATTAGGGGTATTGGCAAGTGCATATATAATAAAAAGAAACCTTAACTCCAAATAATGGAAATTTCGATCACCGGATCTCCTTTGGCAAGCGATTGCGATATTTCGACACGGGCAGCCCTGATGCCCTGAATTTCCAGTGCTTTTTCTATCCATCCGGCAATCCGGTTTTCAACCACTCCGCTCCGGTCATCAATCTGGATCATTTGAACTTTGGTAAAAGTTGTGCCCGATTCAGCCACGTTAAACTGAACAGGCCTGTAAAAGGTAGTCAGGATACGTCCCCCCGATGTAACCACCGTCCGTGAGGGCACCACCATAAGAAAAAACTTGTACATTCCATGCAGTATTGTTTCCGCGCCGAATCTGCCGGATTCCCAGGATGCCTTATTCAGATCGCCGTTAAAGGCAATATTGCTTAGTATTTCGGTAGGCACGATGGCGGCATCATGCAAGTTATACCAATCGGAAGGCTTGATTAATCCGCTGAATATTCCCAGGCTGGGCGGCGGAAGCAGAGAAAACCATTCATTGAATTTTTCCGGGAACCTTGTTTTTACAAATTCCGGGATTGTCCGAACGGCAGAACCTTTTATTTCCATAACACTAAATATTAATCGGTTATTACTCTAATTTACTTTTTCCCTGCTGTAATGCGATCCGCCATTTCCCGGAAATTGATCCCCGAGAAATTTCCGGAGCTCATCAGCAGCAAAACCGCCCCTTCCCATGAACGCGAGAGAAGGAATTCCTTCAGTTCTACGGATGACGTATACACGGCGAGCTTGTCACGGCTGAAAGATGCGGTAATGTCTTCCGTTGTTATCATTTCAAGTTGTTTGTGGGCCAGGGTATCCGGATTAAAAAAAACAACAGCCTCATCGGTATTTTCCATTGTATTCCGGTACTGTGCCAGGAAAGTTTTGGTAAGACTGCTGAAGGTGTGCAATTCAAGGCAGGCAACCAGTTTTCTGCGCGGATATTGCTCCTTTACCGCATCAATGGTTGCTTTCACCTTCGACGGGGAATGAGCAAAATCAAGATAGACTGCTGTTTCAGCATTTCTGGCCAGTTCCTGAAGCCGTTTTCCGGCACCTTTAAAACTTGTTATGGCACGGTAGAACGATTCAGCAGAGACCCCCAGTTGTTCACAGATAATTCTTGCCCCACTGATATTCTGAAGATTATGTTTCCCAAAAATTTCGAGTGGCAGTTCAAGGCCTTCCGTCAGCAGGATTGTTTTTTCATCCTGTACGCGATAGGGATGGGCTTTATACGGAATTTTCATGACACCCGCAGCGGAATGTTCCACCAGGTTTGTCAGTTCCTTATCCTCCTCACAATACACCAGCACCCCATCTTCCGGAAGGGTATGGATGAAAATTTCAAATTGCTTTTTGTACAGGTCATAGGTTGGAAAAACATTGATATGATCCCATGCAATACCACTTATCAGTGCGATCTGGGGCTGATACACATGAAATTTAGGCCGTTGATCCAAGGCCGAGGCCAGGTATTCATCGCCTTCAAAAACGGCTACCGCGGCTTTATCATCCAGGCTGACCGTATTGTCAAATCCCGCAATATCAGAGCCAACCAGGTAATCAAAAACCACACGATTATACCGTAACACGTGCATGATCATGGAGGTGATGGTGGTTTTTCCGTGACTTCCGGCGATGACCACTCTTTTCTTCTGCAGGGTTTGTTCTACCATATAGGCAGGATAGGAATATACCTTAATCCCCAGTTTCAGGGCCTGCAATAATTCGGGATTGTCCTGTCGGGCATGCATGCCCAATATAACCGCATCCATATCGGCCGTTATCTTCCAGGGAAACCAACCGGGCTTATCGGGCAGTAATCTATGATCCGCCAACCGTGAACGGGAAGGCTCAAAAATTTCATCGTCTGAACCGGTTACCCTGTGACCCTTGTTCTTAAGGGCAATGGCCAGCGCATGCATGGCAGCTCCGCCTATGGCTATGAAATGAATCCGCAAAGAAGTCATGACAAACAGTATTGGTTTGCAAACCTACGGATTTTGAACAAGGATGAGAAAAATCCAATCGCCTGCTTTTCAACAGGTACTGAAGAAAAAAGGAAAAGGATCAGAATACGGAAACCACCACTTCTTTAAACCTGCAGATAAAAGGCCAGAAAGCGATCACGAAAAGGACGATGCTGGTTCCCGCATCAAGGTAAACCCAGGTCATTCCATAATGATTCCGCAAAACCAAAAACAGGAAAAAAAGCCGCATGAATACCTGTACCAGAAAAAACAGGAAAATACGCGGGCCGTGTTCATTGTACATCCTAGCGGAGTCAATCCGGCCCCTCATGAGTTCTGAAAAGCTGCGTGACAAACCCCAACTGATCTCTTTACCCTTCTTCAGGGTTTCAATTGAACTGGGAATCGGATAATTGTTGCGGTCTGCAGAAAACAGGGCTGAATAAGACAAAATCCCCAGCAGGACAACTAAAAAAATACTGTTGATAAGGATGGAGGGAGAAGCCTGGATGCGATGCAGGGATTGGATCCGCTTTCTCACTTTCACTTCACTCCTTCAAGCACTCTCAGTGAATCTTCCAGGGCCCTTTCCTTTTCTTCCATATCCTGATTCGTCTCCTGAATCGAATCCTGTTCTTCAATTTCAAGATCCTTCAGGATTTCTTCCGTATTATTTCCCAGGTCCTTAAACACTTCCTCGAGATTCCCTTCCTGTTTGATTTCCTGAATCACGCTTTTGATAACGGGCGATGCTTTTTTTAAAGTAATTCCCCAGAAAAAGGCGAAAGAAAATCCCAGGATCGAGCAAACCAGGGCTGCTATTATAAGGCCTCGGGGACCTTTACCCCTGTTTGCCTGCGAAAGGGCAATAGCACTCAGCACGATGCCCACGGCTCCAAAAACCAGGGCAATAAAAAAGGTACAGGGAATTAAACCCAGGGGTATGGCCAGAACACCCAGAACCAAACCTGCAATCCCGAGTCCCTGTCCGGCATTTGTATTTTGTTCCTGCATAATGGGATGAATTAATACACGAAATTAATATATTACGGTTTACTTTACGTATTATCAATGAAAAATTAAATCCGGCCACACGCATCGGCCAAACGGGGCATAATCCTTAATCCATCAATACTTCGAGGATCTTTCTTGCGGCAATGGAAACCGATGATCCGGGTCCGAAAATTCCTACCACTCCTGCCTTATAAAGAAAATCATAATCCTGGTGCGGGATCACGCCCCCCACAATGACCATGATATCCTCGCGGCTAAGTTTCTTTAATTCTCCGATTACCTGCGGGACAAGTGTCTTATGTCCGCCGGCCAGGCTTGAAACCCCCAGAACATGCACATCATTCTCTACCGCCTGCCGGGCTGCTTCAACAGGTGTCTGGAAAAGCGGGCCAATATCCACATCAAAACCGATATCCGCATAACCGGTTGAAACAACCTTTGCCCCGCGGTCGTGACCGTCCTGTCCCATCTTTGCAATCATAATCCGGGGCTGTCGTCCTTGCTGTTCAGCAAATTGCTTGCAAAGCTTACGGGCTATCCTGAAATTCTCATCGGTCGTTGATTCGGATGAATAAATACCCGAAATGGACCGGATCACTGCTTTATAGCGTCCGCAGACTTTTTCAATGGCATAGGATATTTCGCCCAG
>JAGDMB010000307.1 GCA_017860375.1 Bacteroidota bacterium
GTGAATGATCCCAACGGAAATTTCTCAAAAATGTCGGACTACTTTATTGAAGATGGTTCTTATCTGCGGCTTAAACATGTAACCCTGGGGTATACCTTACCCATGAACCTGATCAGCCGGATCAAGCTGGAGAAAGTAAGGGTGTATGTGGGTTCGAAAAACCTTTTAACGATTACCAGTTATTCCTTCTTTGACCCCGAAGTCATTGGTTTGAGTGAAGAAGGCGGTTACAACGTTACCCGCGGTATTGATATGCAAAAAGCATGGGCAGGAGGCAATCCGACCTCAAGGGAGTTTTTCCTGGGTTTACAGCTTGCTTTCTAGTACAAAAAGGAATGCACATGACCTTAAACTGAAAAAAAATGAAATCAATGAAAACATATTTCTTTGCTGCGGTTCTTGCTGGTACAGCAATTGCATGCCAACCCGAGATGGATTTATCGAATCCGAATGAACTTACCACCGAAAGCTATTACAAGACCGGTGAAGAGGTTACTAACGCTGTAAATGGCGCCTATAACATGCTCCAACGCAACGGGGGCTGGGGCCGGTACATGTTTTTCATCATCAACGGACACGGTGACGACTGGGATTTCACGTATAAGGCCTCAGCCGGAGAGAAAGAGACACCTCCGATATGCAATTTCACCTACGATGCATCAAACCGGATGGTTTACGAATGCTGGGATGACATGTACGCCATGGTATATGCATCCAACCTTGCCCTTGAAAAAATTCCAGGCGCAGAGGCTACGGATGAATTGAAAGACCGGCTGATGGGCGAAGCCTACTTTCTGCGCGGCCTTGCCTATTACCAGTTGGGACAACTTTATGGAGAGGAAATACCGGTACTCAACTCGACCCCCAAGACCAGGGATGACTTTTATGCCCCGTCAGCTGCACCGGGTGTACTGTACAAACAAATGACGGATGATTTCAGCATGGCCGCTGACCTGCTGCCGCTTAGGTCAAAAATGTATGCCGATCCCGCCAACATTGGCCGTGCAGCAAAAGGTGCCGCGCTCGGATACCTGGCCAGGTCGTGTATGAACCGCCCGATTTTTGAACAGGGACAACTCTCCGACTGGGCCCGTGCTGAAGCTGCACTGAAACAGATCATTGAAAGCAATGAGTACCAGCTTACCTATATCTTCAGGGATAACCATACCGAAACCAACGAAAATAACGAGGAATCGCTTTTTGAGGTGCAGTTCTTTAACGGAAGCGGCAGTTACAATGATCAGGTCGGGGAAGATTTCATTGAATCGTGGGGCCAGTCTGATCAAAGTACATGGCGTGAACAGGAAATCGGACAAAAAGACGGCGGCGACAATACCAACTGGTGGAATATGATGCCCACCCTGAGAACCCAGGATGAATTTGAAGAGAATGATCCCCGCCATTTCCAGAGCTTGTGGTGTCCCTATGGTGCACGCTACCGGCTGCAAAATGACCGTTGGGTCACCTTCGATAAATTCTTCCCCAAGGGAAAGAAAGATCCCGACTGGGGAAAGATGTTCGGATGCCGCAAATATTGTGCTGACATATCAACTTCGGATTGGGAATCGGGGATCAACGACAGGCTTTTGCGGTATTCCGATGTACTGCTGATGTATGCCGAATGCCTGATTGAGCTGAACCGCGAAAGTGAAGCAATACCTTATATTAACCAGGTAAGGGAGAGGGCAAACCACCAGATGCTGGAATACGGCAAGGCCGATACCGGCCTGTTCTATACCGAGGGCCCGGGTTCCCTTCCGACCGTAGAGGACTTGATCGCCAGCAATTTAACCCTTAACGGAATCGAGATTAACACCCTGCGCAGGGCCCTGAAGCATGAACGCTGGGTGGAACTTTTCGGCGAAGGCTTGCGGTTCAACGACCTGTTGCGGTGGAGTTACAATCCCAACGACCCCGATCAGGCTACCGTACTCGATCCGCTTAAGAACAAACAGGGTGAAGGAGTCGGATTCATCGCCGGAAAACATGAATATTTTCCCATTCCTTCCACCGAGTTGTCCACCAATCCGAATGTAAAACCCAACCGGGCAAATTAATGGCTTCACATACGCAATTTGGAACGAATGAGAAATAGCAGGAGTATTCTATAAATGGAACATAAATGAAAAGAATCTTAATTGCTCTGTTGATGGGCGTAGGGGTATCGGGTATACGTGCCCAGGACACATTGAAATACTGGGCAGAAAAACTTGACCGGCATGTCGGTTCATCGGTGGAAGGTTATTTTTTTGAGAACGATTTCTGGACGATGACAGGCAAAACTTACCACAAGATCCTGAACGGCCAGTTTAATATGATCGTGGCCGGCAATGAAATGAAATGGGATGCCACCGAACGGCAGCGCAATGTATTTGATTTTACCAAAGGAGACATCCTGGTAGATTATGCAGAAACCTACAACATGGCAGTGAGAGGGCATTGCCTGCAATGGCATCAGCAGCTGCCTGCCTGGATCAACGCCGGTCTCACCGATGGGGTCAACAACGGACTATACAGCCGCGACACCTTGCTTGCCATCCTTAAAAATCATATAACCGCCCTGGCAACCCATTGGAAAGGGAAAATCAGGGAATGGGATGTGGTGAACGAAGTATTTGAAGGTGACGGAACGTTACGGGAATCTATCTGGAAACAGGTGATCGGTGCTGATTATATCGATTCGGCATTTGTCTGGGCCCACCGGGCTGATCCCGATGCCCTGCTTTTCATGCTTGAATACGGAGCGGAAGGCATGAACGACAAGTCCCAGGGATTGTACAACAAATGCCAGGAATTGCTTGGGAAAGGGATCCCCATCCATGGCGTGGGCATGCAATGCCATTTCACCAAAGGGGATATCAATTTTTATTCTGTCGAACAGAACATGAAACGTTTGACCAACCTGGGACTGCTTGTCAGCATTACCGAACTGGACATCCGTATCCCGGTGGAAGAATTCAGTACCGAAGCTGCCTTACAGGCACAGGCCGAAGACTATGGTAAACTGATGGCGCTTTTCCTTGATTGTGAATCCTGTCCCAGCTTCGTGGTATGGGCATTTTCCGATGCGGATTCCTGGATCCCCGCACACACCAATGGAACAGCCGGTCAGGCTTGTATATACAATGCAAAATACCAGCCCAAGCCGGCCTATTATGCCATCCTGGATACGCTTAAAGCAAGAAACGGAGTGCCGGTGGCAGTAAACCGTATATCCTGCAGTCCTTTTTCCGTTTTTCCAACCCTCGTGGATGACCACTTTACAGTGGTTTCTGAAACCGGGTCGCTGGAATTTATGACTGCCGTCATTACCAGCATGGCGGGAAAACAGGTCGCACACCTACAGGGCATAAAGACCGGTGACATCATACCGGTACCTGAGATGGAAAGGGGGATGTATGTGCTTACCCTTATCGATCCATCCGGGAAACCAACTATGCATAAGTTCATTAAACAATGATACATGATTATAATATGTTACACCTTAAATTCTATTCACTATGAAAATGAAAACTTTTGCCATTGCACTGGGAATGCTGCTTTGCAGTGCTGCGCTCACAGCGCAGGATACTGTTTTTTACTATGGCTGGGAGCCGGGAACAGAGCCCGGACCTATCGGCAATATATGGAATAACACAGGCACGACCTGGACCCATCAGACTATTGTAAGCGATACCACCATCAATGGTGAGGTTGTTACCACACACAATGGTACAGGTTGTTTTTATGCCAATGTGAGCGCCGCAACCTCACAGCATTGGGATAACCAGGGTGTCTTTGAAAGCATTGAAGTGGAAGACAGCTCTTCCTATCGTTTTACCATGTGGGCCAGGGCCGTTCAGGGCACACTCACT
>JAGDMB010000308.1 GCA_017860375.1 Bacteroidota bacterium
ACTCCATTTTCAAGGTTGTTCAGGGTATTCAGATCCTGGTCGTTCAGATAATCGGAATTCAGGTTCCGGTAAGAATACAGCGGGGCCATCTGTCCTCCCATGATCCAGGCGTTGTGCCTGTTTTTTTCCTCTTCGCCGGCATTCATTTGCGACAGGTTCTCTGCCATGATCAGGTCGGTTTCGGACAGGGGCCTGTTCTTATTGTTGCCCTGCCTTACGGCCAGTCCCGGTATGGCGGGATTATTGCCGATAAAAGGCAGATGGGGGTCAATACCTGCCAGCGGGTCGGCCGGACCGGATAAAACGGATCGCTTCTCATAAGCCGAATCAACTGGCAGTGCTGCCTGACCGGAGATTTCGGTTGAACCGGCTTTGCGAACAGGAAGATTTACGGATCGCATGGCAGAAGAAAGGACCGGCAGGGATGAGGTTGTTTCAGGGGAAACCTTGGTAATCTCGGGATTCGCCATTTTGATATCATCGGACAGTTGCATTTCACCGGAATTCAACTGTGGCGGGATCGGCTGATTTTCGGCCATCGGGGGCGCAACAGAAAGGACCCTGTGCTGGATATAATAATGATACCCCAGTCCAAGGGAAAGGGTGAGGGCCATACCGGCCGCTATCCTTACGATGAAGACCATAAGCCTCTTTTTCCGGGTATGTCCCAGTTTTTCTGCAATATTCTCCCATGCAGCCTCCCTGGGTCGCTCCTCGAAATGTTCGAGCCGCTCCTTAAACCAGGCATCAAATTGTTCTGCTGAACTTCCCATAATTACATCGTTTTAACCGATAATAAATAAAACCTGTTCACTTTCTCCTGCAATATGTCCCTGGCTCTGGACAGGTTTGATTTGGAAGTACCTTCCGTAATGCCAAGCATTTCACCGATTTCTTTATGTGAATATCCTTCAATCGCATACAGATTAAAAACCATACGGTATTTCGGGGAGAGCTCCTGAACAAACCGGATCAGTTCACGTGCATCAATGTCTGAGGTGAAATCACCCATGTGCTCATGATCGATCTCTTTCAGGTTATCATGAATGTTGATGACCTGGTAATTCGTTCTGAACCGCTCAAGGGCTGTATTTACCATAATCCTCCTGATCCATCCTTCAAAGGCCCCTTTGAACCCGAACTGATTGATTTTTTCAAATACTTTTAAGAACCCGTCCTGCAAAATGTCCTGGGCATCATCATAATTGCCGGCATACCGCAGGCAGATCCCGAACATTTTTGATTTGAATGTCTCATACAGCTCTTTCTGTGCCAAAGGATTCCTTTCACGGCAGCCGTTTATGATATGTTCCAGCGAATCAGCCAATTTGCATGCAATGAATGTTCAAAATTACAATGTTTTTTCAATCCTTTGAATCCTTGCACAATGAAAACCATTTGTAGGATGCAGGGACGGGAAAAAGGGTTGCGTGGAATTAATTTTCTTTGACGGCGCAACGGTTTATTGTGCATATTCATCTTACCTTTGTACCAATAAACGAGATCATGAAAAATAAAGTTATATTCCTGCTGGTTCTTGCGGCTCTTTTTTCTGCCTGCGAAAAGCAGGATAATACCGGGGAACCCAAAAAGATCAATATTTCCAAAACCACCGAACAGGTAATTGCTGCTGATAACCTGTTTGGTTTTTATCTTTTTCAACGTGTGCTGGCCAACGATACCGTTGCCGGTAATATTTTTATTTCTCCTACCAGCGTCGCCCTGGCTTTGGCCATGACTTACAATGGGGCCGATGGTGAAACCAAAGCTGCGATGGAGGAAACCCTCAGAAAACAAGGTCTGACCGCCGAACAGCTGAATCAGTCCTATAAGGATCTGATGGATGCACTGGTATCTGTCGATCCGAAGGTTCTCCTTGAAATTGCAAACTCCATCTGGTACCGCAACGATGTAGAGGTATTGCCTGAATTCATCAACATCAACCAGAACTATTATAATGCCGAAGTCAATGCCATCGTTTTTAATGACCAGGCAAAAGACATCATTAACGGATGGGTTGCTGAAAAAACGCACGATAAGATCACGGAAGTGCTCGATTATATTCCGGAAGACGCCATTATGTACCTGATCAATGCCATATATTTCAAGGGCATCTGGCGATCGGAATTTGAGAAGGACAAAACGGCGGACATGCCGTTTTACCTGGCCGATGGATCTCCGGTTCAGGCACCCACCATGCAGCAGCAGGATACCTTCCGGTATTTCAGAAATGAACTGATGTCAGCCGTGGAATTGCCTTATGGTCAGGGAAACTTCAGCATGATGATCCTGCTTCCCAATACCGGCAAAACCACCGGCGATATTGTCGCCTCTCTCAGTATCGAAAACTGGAACGCCTGGATGCAGGAATTCTCAGAACAGGATGTGGTCATGCACTTGCCGCGGCTGAAATTTGAATACAAAAAGCTTCTCAATGACGATCTTTCGGATATGGGCATGGGCATCGCATTTTCCGATGAAGCCGATTTTTCAAAGATCGATCCCACCCGTGACCTGATGATTTCAAGGGTAATCCATAAGACCTTTGTGGAGGTGAACGAAGAAGGAACCGAAGCGGCCGCCGTGACGGTTGTTGAAATTGTGGAAACCAGCATTGAGCCGGGAGGGAATGACGGCCCTGTGTATTTTTATGTGGACCGGCCTTTCCTGTTTTTGATCCGGGAAAAAGATACAGGAGCCATTTTATTCATAGGAAGAGTGATGAATCCCCTGGAAGAATGAACATGAAAGTAAATTCCTTTGGCAGCGCAGGATCGCTGCTGCTGTTTTTTTTTCTGCTGGCGCAGGGCTGCCAAAGTCCTGCCGGTGGCAATAAGCTTGTATCTTTAAACGAAGCTGAATTTTCAGGTCCCGATACCCTCCAGCTCCCTTATGACCAGGCGGTGCGGATCGGTGAAACCGGCCGGTCCCTTAGTTTTGACACGCTTTTTCGCGATTCGCGATGTCCCGAAGATGTGAACTGCATCTGGAGTGGAGCCTGGGAGATCGGTATAAAACTGGTGGCGCGTGATACCACCCATACCCTGAAGCTGGGTACATACCGGCAGACCACCATGGATACAACCCTCGCCGGGTGCACCATTCAGGTACTCGATCTGCTGCCCCGCCCGAATACAACCATAAAGCATCCAAAAAGCGATTACCGGGCAATTGTTGTGATCCGCAAGGCAGAGTAACGCTCCTCTCAGGCTTTTTATCCGTCTGACCTTACTCATGAATAGGAAATCCGCCGGGTCTATTACCCTGTGCTGCTCTGTTCTGATCTTTGCGTCGCTCCTTGGTTTCTTTTTTAGGGTAAACCTTTCTTCACCGGTCTTATACTATCATTACGTACCGGCCGAGTGTTCATTATCGGACAATCTATGTACCAATTTGTTACAAATCCGAATCAAAATGAAGCAGGATACCATGGGTATTTTTATAATAATCGTATGAATATAAAGTTATTAATAACGATGGCATACAATTTGCAAAAAGTTTTTCCATTGAACCTATTCCTAAACTGATGATTGCATTAAAGAATTTACACAAATCTTATGTGACCGGTCAGAATTCCCTCCATGTACTTAAGGGGATCAGCCTTGAGATTGAAAAGGGTGAAATGGTTTCCATCATGGGGGCATCTGGTTCCGGCAAATCCACTCTGTTGAATGTGGTCGGCATCCTTGACAATTATGATTCCGGCGAGTATTACCTTGACGGGATGCTGATCCGGGACATTAATGAAACCAAGGCGGCCCGCCTGCGAAACCACATGATCGGATTCGTATTCCAGAGTTTTAACCTTATCTCCTTTAAAAATGCCATGGAAAAACCGGAAAAGAAGGAACGCGATCGCCATGGAGTACCTCGACAGGATGGGGCTTAAGGATTGGTGGACCCACCTGCCCAGTGAACTTTCCGGTGGTCAGAAACAACGCATCGCCATTGCCCGCGCCCTGATAAGCAAACCCAAGGTCATTCTTGCTGACGAACCCACCGGCGCACTTGATTCAGCCACCTCCATGGAAGTGATGGATATCCTGCAGGAAATCAACAATACCGGTATTACCATCATCATTGTGACCCACGAACGGGATATCGCCGAACGCACGCAGAGATCCATAAAACTGAAAGATGGCATGATTGAAAATGTGATTCATCATTCCCTGAATTATAAAGCAGCTGTTTAATTATAACCCATCAGAACCATGTTCGATCTTGACAAATGGCAGGAGATCTTCAGTACCATAAACAAAAACCGGATGCGTACTTTTCTAACCGGATTTAGTGTCGCCTGGGGGATCTTTATACTTATCATATTGCTGGGATCGGGCAGGGGCCTGCAAAACGGCATTGAAAGCCAGTTCCGCCAGGATGCAGTCAATACCATCTGGTTTGGAGCGGGGACAACAAGCAAGGCATACAAAGGAATGCAACCAGGCCGGCAGGTTAAATTCACCAATGAAGATTATGAATTTGTGAAAAAATCGATTGACGGAGTCGATCAGATTTCTGCCCGTTATTATATGTGGGATAACCGGGTTATTTCCTACAAGAAGGAATACGGTGTTTTTGATATTTTTTCCATACACCCCGATTACCGGGATATTGAAAGTGCAACTCTTGTGGATGGCAGGTTTGTCAACCAGATTGACATCAAAAAGCGCCGCAAGGTAGTGACCATTGGCAAGCCGGTGAAGGAAGCCCTGTTCAAAAACGGGGAGAATCCCATCGGTGAATACATAAAGGTGAACAATGTCCCCTTCCAGGTTGTGGGGGTATTCGTTGATAAAGTTGAGAGGGATGAGACGCGCATCTATATACCCATTTCCACCGCACAGATGATAACCGGCGGGGGAAACCGTATTCATAATATGACGATTACAAGCAACCTGTCTGCCAAGGAAAGCGAGGGGCTGGAAAAAACCATCCGGACCGAAATGGCTGAAAGGCACAGGTTTGACAAAGATGACGATCAGGCAATGTGGATGTGGAACACATTAAAGGAGTTTAAGAAGTTCACCAACATGTTTATGGGCATACAGATTTTTGTGACCATCATTGGTATTTTTACGATTATCGCCGGCATTGTGGGTGTCAGCAATATTATGATCATCGTGGTCAACGAAAGGACCAAGGAAATAGGCATACGGAAAGCAATTGGAGCTTCGCCTGCATCGGTCATCGGTATGATTATTTTTGAAGCGGTCATTATCACAGGCTTTGCCGGTTACATCGGTCTGATATCCGGAATAGGGTTGCTGGAACTTGGCAGCAGTTTGATTCCCAAGAATGAGTTTTTCTTAAATCCGGAAGTCGATTTTACCGTTGCGATAGCGGCTACCGCCGTCTTAATTTTGGCCGGAACACTGGCCGGACTGGTGCCGGCAATCAGGGCTTCGAAGATAAGACCGGTGGTTGCCTTACGGGATGAATAAAAAACAAGGATATGTTTGAAAGGGACAGATGGCAGGAGATATACAGCACGCTGAGAAGCAATAAGCTGAGAACATTTATGACCGCTTTCGGGGTGTTCTGGGGAATTTTTATGCTCATTGTTATGATGGGCTCGGGCAATGGATTGAAAAATTCAGTCTTCGACGGATTCCAGGATTATGCCACCAACAGCGCCTTTATCTGGACCCGGCAAACGACCATGCCCTACAAAGGATTGCCCAGGGGCCGCTGGTGGTTGTTTGACAACGATGATATGAAAGCCCTGAAGGATAATATTAAGGAGATCGATCTGCTGGCCCCCAGAGTACAACCCTGGGCTGGAGAAACCGAAGGCGGAAACAATGTGGTAAGGGGGATAAAAACTGCATCCTATACCATTGTGGGTGATTATCCGGCCTTTTTCAGGATCGATCCGGTAAACATTTTACAGGGTCGTGAAATAAATGATATTGATATAAGTGAAAAGCGAAAGGTGGCTGTGATCGGCAACAGAGTGAGGGATGAAATGTTTGAAAAAGAGGAAGACCCGATCGGCGAATATATCCGTATCCGTGGGGTCTATTTCCAGGTAGTAGGGGTTTTCGAACCCAAAAACAAAAACATGAATTTTGGCGGCGATAAAGAGGCTACCATTATAATGCCTTTTACTTCACTGCAGATAGCCTATAACCTCGGAGACGAAGTGCATTATTTTGCCGTCACGGCCAAAAAAAATAAATCGGTGGCTGATCTCGAGAAAAAATGCATGCAGGTTCTGGCCGAACGCAATAAGGTTCATCCTGATGACGAACGTGCATTCGGACATTTCAACCTCGACGAGGAATTTAGAAAAATGAGCGGATTGTTCACGGGTATCAGCACACTAATCTGGATCGTCGGAATAGGCACTTTATTGGCGGGTGTGATTGGTGTCAGCAACATCATGCTCATCGTAGTAAAAGAAAGGACGAAGGAAATAGGCATTCAACGTTCCATCGGCGCATCGCCCTGGAAGATCATCAGCCAGATCATCATGGAATCGGTTGTATTGACTGCATCAGCCGGTATGCTCGGGTTGTCAATCGGGGCGTTGCTCCTCGAACTGTTGAATTACCAGATGGTAAGCTCCGGTAATAAATCGGAAATGTTTCTGAATCCGGGAGTGGATTTTCGCATTGCTGTTACCGCCGTCATCGTACTGATCTTTGCCGGTCTTTTTGCAGGATTTATACCGGCACGGAAAGCCGTAAGCATAAAACCTGTGGAAGCCCTGCGTGCTGAATAACGAAAATGCATATACTTAATAAAATAACAGTTAAATACTTTTCCGCTATGAAGAAGTTTCTGAAAATTTTCCTGC
>JAGDMB010000309.1 GCA_017860375.1 Bacteroidota bacterium
TTGCCAAATGATCTGCGGCCGATTATCGTTCCCCGGTCATTGTCCTGCAGGGCCCCTGCAAGGATCTCACTGGCAGAAGCGGAACCCTCGTCGATGAGAATGACCAGTTCGATATCGGTGGCAAGGCCGCCCTTGGCTGATCGGAATTCCTCGCGGTTTCGCGCTTTTCCCTGGGTGTAGACAATAAGCTCTTCATCGGCAAGGAACTGGTCTGCAATATACACGGCTGCATCCATATATCCTCCGCCATTTTCACGAAGATCAAGGATCAGTTTTTTCATACCCCCCGACCGCAGTTCACTCATCGTGGCATTGAATTCTTCTGAAGTGGGACGTGAAAACTTGTTCAGATGAATATAGCCGATGTCTTTCGTAATCATATACCCGATATCCACACTGTAAAGGGGTATGTTATCGCGGATAATATCGAAAGTCAAAAGGTCTCTGACCGTGCGTCTGAGCAGCTGCACTGTCACCTCGGTGCCTTTCGGTCCCCGGAGCCTGGAAACGATGGAATCACTGGGCATATTCTTACCGGCAACCGTTTCCCCGTCCACCCTAATGATACGATCGCCGGGAAGAATACCCACCTTTTCTGAAGGACCGTTGGCAATGACCTGAACAACCATGAGGGTATCGTCGAGCATGTTGAACTGGATGCCTATACCGCTGAAATTACCTTCCAGTGGCTCGGTCAACTCCTGCACGTCTTTGGCCGGAATATACTGGGAATGCGGATCAAGTTCTTCCAGGATTTTGGGTATGGTATTTTCCACAATCTGCTCTTTTGAAACCTCATCCACATATTCGTCCTCGATATAATTCAGCACATTTTCGAGTTTGTTGGCCTTCGGGACAATAATGAAACGATTCTCAGCCTGCAGCCCTGCATAAAAACGTCCGATGAGGATGCCTGCAACGACTGCAATGGCGATGATTAACGGAAGGTACGCTTTATTTCCGCTGTTTTTAGATTCCATTTTGTTTTTCAGGTTCAAGGTAAACTACTTCTATATTTGCTTTTTTCAGCAGGTTAACACCGTCTTCCATGCGGTATTTATCACAGAATACCACACGACGGATACCGGATTGTATAATCAGTTTGGCACATTCCAGGCAGGGGCCCGAAGTGATATAAAGGGTTGCCCCGTCACTGCTGTTGTTCGACTTGGCTACTTTTGTAATTGCATTGGCCTCGGCATGCAAAACATACGGCTTTGTTTTATTGTCCTCATCCTCGCATACATTTTCAAAACCCGAAGGCGTTCCGTTATACCCGTCGGAGATGATCATCCTTTCCTTTACAATGAGGGCACCCACCTGCCTTCGCTTGCAATAGGAATTCCGCGACCAGATGAGGGCCATTTCAAGATAGCGACGGTCAAATTGCTCTTGCTTTTCACCGTAAGGACGAACCGGATCATATTTCTTCATACCGTCTTTTTTTACGCTTTACTTCTGCACGACAACTTTACCGGTAAAAAGCCTTCCGGCATAGTCAATCTTATATAGATAGGTTCCGGACTCCAGGTCTTTGATTCTTATGGCAACGGTCTGAACACCTTCAACGGGCAGGGAAAGATTTTCCTCCTTCACCCGGGTTCCTGCCAGGTTGAATAGTTGGACCTGCAGGGCGGAAGAACCATTCCTTTCCAGTTCAATATACAAAAGGTCACCTGCGGGATTCGGAAAAACATTCAAGTCCTGGCTTTTGGCAACCGGATCGATTCCTGTTTCCGGGGGCAATATAGTGAGGGTTGATTTAACGTACAGGGTATCAACCGCGGCTTCCACAACCGCTTTTCCTGCTTTCCCGGCCACGAAATCAGCCATATTTGCAGTTTCATTCATGAGGGTTCCGTCGCCTTCCGATACCGACCAGAAAATAGTATATCCCTGGTCGAGGATGGGTTTGCTCATCTGGTCGATAAAGGTCACCTTCAGGTTAACGGTGTCGCCTTCATGGACATTTTTGGCCCTGGGCGAGATCATGAGCCGGGTGAGCGCCGGATGGTAGACCGTCTGCTCTATACGCATGGAATCCACACCTTTTATTCCTTTGGCTTTAAGCATGAATACCCTGGTTTCGGCCGGTGACACCTTAAAGCTGCCGCTGACCGGAACAGGTTGCCCGTCAAGGAAAGCAGAATCGGCATTGACCGTTGTCCAGGTAAGCGTTGCAGAATCACCGAATGCCAGTGCTTTGGTATCGGTATCCAGGCCGGTGACAAAGGTTAGCCCGGTATCCGCCTTGTGAACAAGATCCGAATCCATCATGGTATGGTAAACGATCCGGGCCAGGGCACCGGAACCGCGGTAATTCGGGTGTATGAAATCGGGAAAAAGGGCTACACTGTCGATCATAGGGGTATAGAAATCAACCTTGGTGGCGCCGGAATATTCCAGGATGGAGTCAATGGCCGGTAACACCCCATGCGTAATGACAGAATCACGTATTCCCCATACGACCCTGTAGGCAGGACAAGGATGACAAACCAGGAATTTTACATGGGGATTCCGGATCCTGAAGGTGTCGATCATCGACTGGTAGTCGTCATAGTATTCGTGACCGTATAAATCCCAGTTCTGCGGCTTGCTGTCGTTTGTGCCCAGGCAGATCAGAAGGATCTCCGGTGCAAATTTCCAGGCATTCCGGAACTCAACATCATTCCAAATGGGGACATCCCCGTGCTTAAGCATAGTCCTCGAGGAGATACCAAAATTGGCAAGAATGCAGGTATCGCCGTATTTTTCCTGAAGCATCTGACCCAGCTGGGCCGGATAAGATTCTGTTTTTGGATCGGTAAGGGTGGCACCATAGGTGATGCTGTTCCCGATAAATCCGATGCGGACATGATAATCCTGTGAATTTGCTGTATGGACCGCTAGTGATAGCAGGATCGCAACAGTGAAAGGCAGGTGTTTTTTCATAGCTGGGTTTTTGAGAACTGGCAAATATACAAAAGTAATCCAGTCAATATTTAGGGGGATTAAAATGATTCAGCACCCTCAATGCTCTTAATGTATTCCAGCGGCTGGGCTGACCCGGTTTTTCCATGTCAAAATGTCTTTTACCAGGGTGCGCGGCCTGCAATGGCCATCTCTGATCCGACCGCCGTTTCGCAAGGAGGATAGTCAGGGCATCTTTCATTCTTTCATCATAGGGTACACCTGCCAGGCGAAAATAGTCGAGCGCCCTCAGGATATCATAATACCAGCGCGATGGATAAGGTATCCGAAGCATGCTGGGGTGGATGGTCTTTCCGGTCCGGTGCGACTGGTACAATTTATGAACGAGCATGAATTCCTCCGACCGGCTGCCTGCTTTTTTCAGGTCGGCAAGCCTGTACCGGTAACCATTCCGTGAATATTCCAAAATGCCTTCCGCAACCGACAGGGTAGTGTGCAATGAACTGTGCACGGCACCAATGCGGTTTGAATGGCAGTTAAAACCTCCGTCAGGCATATGCTGGCCGAGGATGAAATCGACAACGGAATGCAACATTTCCTCATCGGCCCTGAAATAAGCAGCGTAATTCAGGAACATGCCGTTGATGCAAACGTCACTGTCCGTTAAGCTTTTGGCTGCATTGATCCCTCCGTCCCTGCCCTTGTATTGTTTCAGGATCAGGTCAATCGTTTCTCTCGCTTCTTTCTGCTGGGGAGACATGCAGAGATTTCTCAAATCCAGCAGGGTATAATGGGTTGAAGTCCATTTGGGCTGGTAGAAGTCCTTACCCCATTGTTTTCGGGAATTCCTTAAGGACAAATATTGTGCACCCCAACCTTCTTTGCTTATCTGTTCCTGCAGTGATGGGTCATCTTTTTT
>JAGDMB010000055.1 GCA_017860375.1 Bacteroidota bacterium
CACACACCGGGTGCTGGACTCCATAAACGGGAACTATTCATACTGCAAATCCCTCAGCGGAAAGGTTTTCACAGGGGTAGCAACCAAGACAGAATAAAGGACTCCCATTCCCGGGGATTCTGAAATCGGGCAAGTACCGGAAGATTCATTGCCGGGCAGGCAAACTATCGCCGTTTGCCATATCCCAAATGCTCAGAAATCCAAGTTTTGTAAGGCGGGTCATTTTATCAATATCGGCCTTTTCCGGATGATCTCCCGGTTTGTGGTAATCATCATGCCAGCCGGCCATGTAATAAAAAACCGGGATATTCTTGTGCACAAAGGCATTATGATCACTTCCCCCGGTTGGTTTTTCCCGGGGTTTATACTGGATCTGCAATCCCAGGCCGCACTGTTCATTGTACTTCCGGCTGATATCCTCCAGTGTGCTGAAAGATTGGGTATAGGTCATGGAGCATTTCACCCCGGAGGAATCGGTGTCATCGTTCCGTGATATCATATCATAATTCAGGTAGGCGATGATATTGCCGGCAGGAGGATGTTCCGTAAAAAATTCCGAACCAAGCAGTCCTTTTTCTTCGGCTGTCCATGCCGCAAAAATCAGCGTGCGTTCCGGTTTGATCCCTGTGGCCATGCAGGCCCGGGCAATGGACATCACCGCCACGGTTCCCGAAGCGTTATCATCGCTTCCGTTGTATACATTTCCGTCGTATTTTCCCAGGTGGTCGTAATGCGCTCCCACCACAAGTATTTCATCGGGATTCTTCCCCTCGATCATGCCCAGCACATTGCGGGCAACGATAACACTGGTCTTTACCGTCTGGCGGAAGTACACTCTTTTATCCCTGAGCTCCCTTGAATCGGGTTTCATGGTCTCCTGGACCTGTTTTTCAAAAGTCTCCAGGCTGACTTTGGTTCCGGTTGTGAGTTCATTCGCAACGCGGTGTGTGGCCGAAAAAACAGGGATACTTTTTGATACGGTATCGCCGGGAAAATACATGCGGTTGGTATGGCTCGATACAGGCGGAACATCACCTTCATAATCACCAAAGTTATACCGGAATACATTTTTGGCAAAATCCAGGGTTATGTCCCTTGTGGTATAGACCGCGATCACAGCTACCGCACCCTTTTCAATGGCAAGTTCATTCCGGTCAAGCTCTTCACGGTATTTTGTCCATTCATTTCCGCCGGGGTGAAATTTTTTATAAGCCGTTGAGGTGGTATCACGGTGCCCCGGGAATCCAATCAGCCTCACCACAACTTTCCCTTTCACAGTCACTCCTGCATAATCATCATAGTCCTCTTCCTTGTTTACCAGGCCATACCCGACAAATACCACGGGGAATTCCCCTTCCTGGCTGATTATCGGCCGGTTCATAAAACCAAAGTCATTGGAATAGGCAAAACGCGTTGTTTTTCTGGAGCCGTGCGTTTCAGTGATGACAGCGAGTTCATGGTCATCGGAATTCTCCGTCTTCATCAGCGCAAATTCCTGGAAATAATTCATTCTGTCACCCGTTCCGGCTCCGCCCCTTCGGTTTCCCCAGCCTGCAAATCCATCGCGATCCTTTTGGAAATCTGCCGGTTGCAGGCCATAGACCTGGAACATGGAGGCTATATAATCAGCGGCCATGTCAATTCCTTTTTCCCCGGTTTCCCTTCCTTCCATCCAGTCGGAAGCAAGGAAATCAAGCTGCGCCCTGACGGCCTGTTCAGACAGGACGTCAAGTCCTTTTTTTATGGCATTATCCTGTGAATATATTCCTGAAAAGACCAGCCAGATCAGCATTGCACAAAGAAAAAATCGTTTCATGTCGGTATGATGATTTCGTAAAACCATTGAGAAGGTATAAAAGTAATTTTATTTTGGAAACCGGAAGCCACTCCGGAATGTCAAAAATTTGAAAATGGCCGGAAAATTACCGGAATGTCCGGGCACGGCAGTTTCTATTTGCTGTTGGAATGGAGCTGCTGGACCGCGATCAGCCGGTCATAATCCCAGGCCGGATCGGAATGATATACCAGAAAAGTATATTCGTTTTCCGTTTCGTAATGATTGCCTTCAAGATAGCCTGCATCCAATACCGGGGAACCGTTCTGGCGATAGGCATACAGGTAGTTGTAAAATCCCTGTTTCAGCAGCAGGATGTTTTCGTAACAATGCAGATCGGCATTATAAGACATCCGGAATGCATCCGCGGATGACCAGTCTGACAGGGACCCGTACAAGAAAATATCGGCATCGGAATAGGGCAATTGTGCAGGCATTTGAAAGTGAACATATACATAGTCGGCATCAATATGCCTGTCCTGCGAATTTTCCGTTTCCACATAATACTCACCGTTCAGCTCCTGCTGCGTGAAATAGGGATCATAGGTCCGGGGTTCATCGGGTTTCAGGAATACATGGTAATAGGGATTTTGAAAATCAATGCGGTCGATATGTTCGGCCGCATATTTCATGCTTTTGATGTCGAAATAGCGGAATTCATTTCCCCCCTCAAACACAATGCTGTTGTTGCCGCCATATTCAAGGCTTTCGGGACCGATAAACCGGGGTTTGGTGATCCTCCGGTCTGACTGCGGATTTCCGTTCTGCCGGATCAGCACCGTAATATCGCCGGCAGGGTCAGCGATGGAATACCCGGGGCAGAGGATCCTCCATTCGATTTCCTGGCCCGTGTAATATTGGTCCCCTCCCGGTTGCCTGATCTTTGCCTCCAGGGTAACCATCGGTTCGGCCACATAAAACTGCCGGATCAGCACTACGTTTTCCGGATCACTGTCCTGGTAGACTATAAATGCATAATTTCCGCTGATTTTCGGACGTGCTTCTTCGGAAGGAAACAGGAGGCTGTGATGAAAATAATCATAGGTCGTATTAAAGGATGCGGTGACTTTTTCAATGCGGCCGGAACCATATCCGTCCAGATATTCCTGGGGTTCCAGCGGGGAAGGTTCCCATTGTGTGTCACAATGGATGAGGGTATAGGAAAAACTGCGCTGCTGGCCGGAAAGATCATCAAAATGCAGTTCAAGTTTTTCACCTGAATTCAGATTGATGAAAGGAAATGTCATGGCGGTATTTTCTTTAAAGAGCAAAACCGTTTTTATTTTCTCATCCAGGACAAGGTTTTTACAGGGGTGGAAAAAAGTTTTATCTTGTGCTGAACAAGGATATAATACAGTTGTTAATGGAATAACAAATGCAATGAATCCCTTTATCATTAAATACAAGCTTATCCGGTTTACCATAAGAAACAGAGTATTATTGAATTATATTAATCAAAAAGAAATATTGTGTGCTTCGATCAACTAATTCAAATTTATTTAATTTTATCGTGCTAAATAAAAATACCACCATCTAATGCCGCGCGTATATATAACCAGGAAAGGGTTGAATATTAAACTGAAGGGGAAAGCTGAAAAAATATTTGTCAAGGCGGATCCGGCTGAATTGTATGCAGTAAAACCTACTGATTTTCATCTTCTTGTGCCAAAGCTGGAAGTGAAGGAGGGTGATGTGGTGAAAGCCGGGACTCCCCTGTTTCACGATAAGAACAATCCTGCCATCAAATTTGCCTCACCCGTCAGCGGCATTGTTGCTTCCATTAACCGGGGAGAACGCCGGGTCATTCAGGAGGTAATCATTAAGGCTTCCGCAGACCTGGTGTATGAACAATTTCCGAAAGGAGATCCGGCCGCTATGGATCGCGATCAGATTATTTCCGTCATTCTTTCAAGCGGAACCTGGCCGGCTATAAGGCAAAGGCCTTATAACATCATCGCCAGTCCGGCCCGCACGCCCAAGTCTATTTTTATTTCTGCCTTTGATACGGCACCACTGGGACCTGACTTTGATTTTCTGATCAAAGGATCGGAGAAGGAATTCCAGGCCGGGATTGATGTATTGGCGCGGCTTACACCAGGGCTTGTGCACGTGAACATCAGCGATGAATTCCCGGCCTCGCCGGCTTTTTCCAAAGCCCGGAATGCCCGGGTAAATTATTTCAGGGGTCCGCACCCGGCAGGAAATGCGGGGATTCAGATACACCGGATTGACCCGGTGAACAAGGGGGAAATCGTCTGGACGATTGGTCCGCAGGAGGTGATCATGATAGGCCGGCTCTTTATGAATGGTGTCTATGATGCCTCGAAGGTTGTGGCCCTCACCGGATCGGAAGTGCTCAAGGCCAGGTATTACAGGCTGATCAGTGGTGCCAGCATTAAGAACATTGTATTGAATAATGTTACGGAAGGCGATCACCGGTATATCAGCGGTAATGTGCTGACCGGCACACGAATTGATCCTGAGGGTTATGTGGGTTATTACGATTCACAGGTAACGGTTATCCCGGAGGGTACCGAACCGGAATTCCTCGGATGGGCCAAACCGGGTTTCGGGAAATTCAGCCTGTCGCGCACTTTTTTCTCGTGGCTTGCACCGGGCCGTGAATACAGAATTAACACCAATATGCAGGGAGGTCACAGGGCATTTGTGGCAACCGGCGTCTATGAAAAAGTGCTGCCCATGAAGATATATCCCATGCAGCTTTTCAAAGCCATCATGATTGAGGATATTGAACTGATGGAGCAGCTGGGCATCTATGAGATTGCCGAGGAAGATGTTGCCTTGTGTGAATATGTATGTCCGTCTAAAATGGAATTGCAGGCCCTTGTACGGAAGGGTCTTGATTTGATGATCAAAGAGATGAGCTGATTTTTAACCTTTAATACCGGATGTGAATGAAGTTCCTCAGCAGGTATATTGACTCCATTAAGCCTCATTTTTCAAAAGGCGGCAAATTTGAAAAGCTCAGTGCAACATTTGAAGCGTTTGAGACTTTTCTTTTTGTTCCCGGCAAGGTTACCACGCGGGGTGCCCATATACGCGACAGCCTCGATATGAAGCGCCTGATGTCGATTGTGGTGATCGCACTGCTTCCCGCCTTGTTGTTTGGCATGTATAATGCCGGTTATCAGCATTTTAAACTGATCGGAGAAACACGGACTTTCTGGCCCATTTTCGGATTCGGCTTCCTGAAAGTTTTACCCATCCTCGTAATATCTTATGTTACCGGCCTTGCCATCGAATTTGCTTTTGCCCAGATCAGGGGTCATGAGGTGAACGAAGGATTCCTGGTGACCGGGATGCTGATTCCGCTGGTTATGCCGGTGAACGTTCCCTTGTGGATGGTGGTCGTGGCCACTGCTTTCGCCGTAATCATCGGAAAGGAAGTTTTTGGCGGTACGGGAATGAATATTCTTAATCCTGCACTCACCGCCAGGGCCTTTCTTTTCTTTGCCTATCCCGGCGATATGACGGGTGACAGAGTATGGGTGGCAGGAGGGGGTGCGATCCCTCCCGATGCATCAACCGGTGCGACGGTACTGGGCAATATGGCGCAGTCGGTGATCGATAAGGTCGGCTTTTCGGAGCTCGTCAGCAAATTGCCCGGGGATCTTGACGCTTTTCTGGGATTTATACCGGGATCCATCGGTGAAACCTCCAAGCTTGCCATTCTGATCGGTGCTTTTATACTGGTATATACCGGCGTGGGAAGCTGGAAGATTATTGTTTCTACGGTTGTTGGGGGCCTCGCCATGGGATGGTTGCTGAATGCCTTTTCTGCCAATGCCTATATGGAAATCCCGGCATACAAACATTTGCTCTATGGTGGTTTTGCGTTCGGGGCTGTTTTTATGGCCACCGATCCGGTTACGGCCTCGCAGACAGAAACAGGAAAATGGATATACGGATTTTTAATCGGTATGCTGGCCATCCTGATCCGTGTGCTGAATCCGGCCTACCCCGAAGGCATGATGCTGGCCATCCTGCTGATGAACGTCTTTGCTCCCCTGATTGACCATTACGTGTTGCAGGCAAACATAAGCAAACGGGAACGCCGCCTGAAAAAGGCCCTGAAGTTGAACAATCAATAAACATGAAGGATTATGAATGTTCAGAGTAACAGTTACACCTTTGTATATTCTTCCATCATCGTGGTGGTGGTGGCAACCCTGCTTGCACTGGCTGCAACTGCGCTGAAACCGGCGCAGGACAGAAACGTGGAGATAGAGAAAAAGCAGAATATACTCTCTTCGGCAAGGATAACCGCAAGCCGGGAAAATGTGCAGAAACTCTATGATCAATATATAACCGACAGCTATACTATCAACAGCAAAGGGGAGAAGATCGAGGGAATTGACCCGTTTGAGATTAACCTTCGCGAAGAACTGAAGAAACCACAGGATCAGCGAAATCTGCCGGTTTTTGAATGCACCCTTGATGACAGTCTGCTTCTGGTCATTCCGGTTTATGGAAAAGGCCTGTGGGGTCCTATTTGGGGATATGTATCGCTTGTCAGAGATAAAAAGACACCGTCTGATTCCGCATCCTTCATTCCCTATAAAAAGATATACGGTGCCATATTTGATCACAAAGGGGAAACGCCCGGTCTGGGGGCAGAAATTAACCAGGCATTCTTCCAGATCCCGTTTCGCAACAAAGTCATTTTCGATGGCAGCGGCCGCTTTCATTCCATAAAAGTCGTCAAGGGTGGAGCCGGGCTGTCTTCCCTGAACGAGGTGGACGGCATATCGGGCGGTACCATTACCAGCAAAGGTGTGCAGGCTATGCTTGACACCTGCCTGGTGAGTTATCAAACCTATTTCAAATCTTCTAATAAGTAGCATTATGGCTTCGAAAAACCTGAAATTGCTTATCAATCCCCTGAACAATGAAAATCCCATCACGGTCCAGGTACTGGGTATCTGCTCGGCACTGGCTGTGACGGTTCAGGTAAAGCCGGCCCTGATCATGGCCCTTTCGGTTACCGTGGTTACCGGGTTTTCCAACCTCATCATTGCTTCCCTGCGGAATACGATTCCGCCACGGATCAGGATCATTGTTCAACTGGTTGTCATTGCTGCCCTTGTGATCATTGTCGATCAGCTTCTGAAGGCCTATGTGTACGATGTGAGCAAGAAACTTTCGGTTTTCGTCGGCCTTATTATCACAAACTGCATCCTGATGGGGCGCCTCGAAGCCTTTGCGATGGCCAATAAACCCTGGGAATCTTTTCTCGACGGTATCGGGAATGGCTTTGGTTACGGGATGATCCTGGTGGTGGTTTCTGTTTTAAGGGAACTGTTCGGCAGCGGTTCATTGCTGGGTTTTCAACTGATACCGCAGTCCTTCTATGAGGCCGGTTATAAGGACAACGGAATGATGATCCTTCCTCCCATGGCGCTGATTACGGTGGGCATTATTATATGGATACAACGCACCAAGAACCGGAAACTGATTGAGAAATAATCGGAACACAGTAATGAATTGAGTATGGAAAATCTGTTTGATCTCTTTGTACGCAATGTTTTTATTGAGAACATGATCTTTGCCTATTTTCTGGGCATGTGTTCTTACCTGGCCGTTTCAAAAACCCTCAAGACTTCCGTCGGACTCGGTATTGCAGTAATATTTGTCATTACGGTGACGGTGCCGGTAAACTGGTTGCTTGAAAAATATCTTTTGAAGGCAGGGGCATTGGCATGGCTGGGACCGGCTTTTGCCAATTTCGATCTGAGTTTTCTGAGCTTTTTGTTGTTCATTGCTGTCATTGCCGCCATCGTTCAGCTCATTGAAATGGTAATTGAAAAGTTCTCTCCTTCCCTTTACAACGCGCTGGGAATATTTCTGCCTCTGATTGCGGTCAACTGCGCTGTACTCGGTGCAGCATTGTTTATGCAGGAAAGGGAGTACGGGACCATTGCTGAAGCCACCGTTTATGGTTTCGGAGCAGGATTCGGATGGGCGCTTGCCATTGTGGTGCTGGCGGCCATCCGTGAAAAGATACGGTATTCCAATATACCTGCCCCCTTGCGGGGACTGGGCATATCGTTCATCCTGACCGGTTTGCTGGCCATTGCTTTCATGGGATTTATGGGAATTAAAATATAAACAAACACCGAAACACGTTCTGTCGTATGAGCATGGGTTTTATTATTCTTCTGAGCATTGTCGTCTTTCTGGGTGTTATTTTATTGCTGGTGGCGATGCTGTTGTATGCCAAAACGAAGCTGACACCCAAAGGCAGGGTGAAGATCATTATCAATGAAGAGAAGGAAATAGAAGTAAATCCGGGATCCACACTGCTGTCAACGCTATCCCAGGAAAAACTGTTTCTTCCGTCCGCCTGCGGCGGCGGAGGTACCTGCGGATTATGCCGCTGCCAGGTGGAATCAGGTGGTGGATCCATCCTTCCCACCGAAGTCGGCTTTTTTACGCGCCGGCAGATGCACGAAAACTGGCGCCTCGGATGCCAGGTGAAAGTCAGGGAAGATCTGGTGATTAAGGTTCCGGAAGAAGTGCTGGGTATTAAGAAATGGGAATGTGAAGTGGTCTCAAACCGCAATGTGGCCACCTTTATTAAGGAATTTGTGGTGAAACTGCCACCCGGAGAATCGCTGCATTTTAAATCGGGCGGTTATATCCAGATCGATGTGCCAACCTATGAAATGTCATTCCGTGATATTGAGGTGGAAGAACAATTCCGTGATGAATGGGACAAATACAAAATGTGGGACCTGAAGATGAAAAATACGGAAGAGACATTCCGGGCTTATTCTATGGCGAATCATCCTGCCGAAGGGAACATCATCATGCTCAACATCCGTATTGCAACACCCCCATGGGATAAAGCGCGGGGTGCTTTCGTAAATGTACCTCCCGGCATTTGCTCCTCGTTTGTATTTTCAAGAAAACCGGGAGATAAGGTGACCATTTCAGGTCCCTATGGTGAATTCTTCATTAAAGATACACAGCGCGAAATGGTTTATATCGGAGGCGGAGCCGGCATGGCCCCGCTTCGTTCGCATATCTTTCACCTGTTCCAGACGCTGAAGACGAACCGGAATGTTTCCTATTGGTACGGGGCCCGGTCAAAGAGGGAGATTTTTTATGAAGAGGAATTCCGGAAAATTGAAAAGAATTTTCCCAATTTCAAGTTTAATATTGCGCTTTCCGAGCCAAAATCCGAAGACAACTGGAACGGATATACCGGTTTTATCCACCAGGTATTGTACGATGAATACCTGAGCAAACTCGAAGAACCCGAGGAAGTCGAATATTATCTCTGCGGTCCGCCCATGATGAACGATGCCGTGCAGGATATGCTGTATAACCTGGGTATACCCGAAGAAATGATCGATTTTGACGATTTCGGGGGATAAGGAAAGGTCAAAAATTTGAGCATATGAAAATTGTACTCCTTGGAGGGATTAGGGGTTGGTTTTTAAAAGTTTACAAATTTACAGGTTTACAAGTTGACAGGTTTACAGATTGAAACGCCGGTTAGCAAGCGGCTAATTTGCCATAAACTAACTAATTAACTTCCAGATTATAACCACTTCTTCCGTGAGACAAAACATTATACGAGGTCTTATTTTTACCCTTGTCATTGGGACCGTTCTTTTGTTCAGCCACCGAAACGGACAGGGACAGTATGTGAAAACAGGAGGTTTTATCCAGGGCACCACGTATCACATTACCTATGAAAGCAAAGCCGGAAAGAACCTTCAGCCTGAATTCGACTCCCTGCTCGCCGCAATAGACGGTTCCCTGTCGATTTACCTTCCCACATCCGTTATTTCAAGGATCAATCAAAATGATCCTGCGGTGGAAGCGGATGAAAAATTCATTGCTGTATTCAATAAATCGGCAGAGGTATGGAAAGAAACCGGTGGCGCCTTTGATATCACGGTTGCCCCGCTTGTCAACGCATGGGGATTTGGATTCACCGCATCATCGGTTACCGACAGTGTCACCATCGACAGCCTCTTGCAATATGTGGGGATGGACAAGGTTTCCCTCTCGGGGAAAAAGGTAAACAAGGCACATCCGAATATTACCCTCGATATGAATGCTATTGCTCAGGGGTATTCGGTGGACCTCGTATCGGAATACCTCGAAAGCCTGGGAATAAAGAATTATATGGTGGAAATAGGGGGTGAGGTTCGCACACGGGGTCGCAATGATAAAGGCAACCTCTGGCGCATCGGCATCGATAAGCCCCTGGAGGGGAATATGATCCCCGGTTCTGACCTGCAGGTTATCCTTCAGCTCAACAAACGCTCGCTGGCCACTTCAGGCAATTACAGAAAATACTATGAAAAGAACGGCATTAAATATTCCCATACGATTAATCCGGCAACCGGGTATCCGGCCATGTCAAACCTCCTGAGTGCAACCATTATAGCGGACGATTGCATGACGGCTGATGCCTATGCCACCGCCTGCATGGTGTTCGGGCTTGATAAGTCCATTGATTTTCTGGGCAGGCATACCTTTTTAGAGGC
>JAGDMB010000310.1 GCA_017860375.1 Bacteroidota bacterium
TAATCCCTGTTATTGGTTTTCAATCCGTTCAGGTGACTATAGGTATGGTTGCCGATCGTATGTCCTTCGGCACTTATGCGCCTTACCAGTTCAGGGTTCCGTTCGGCATTCCGGCCGATACAGAAAAAACTGGCCAGGGCTCCGTAGGTTTTCAGTATTTCCAGAACCTGTTCCGTAATCCCGGGAGTAGGACCGTCATCAAAGGTAAGGAAGATATCCCCGCTGTGATCGTAAAAATCCCATGTCAGGCTGTAATAGATCTTTTTGACCAGTGTGGGGATCTGCGCCAGCTGCATTCCTATTGCATCTGAATGTTCAACGCATTGCCGTAATATTGCATCCTTTCCTCCAGCCCGGCCAGGAATTCTTTCTGGTTGTTCAGATAAGCCTGCCGGCGGAGCTCGTCAAGCACATAAAAGGCCACCTGTTTTTCGTAGACCAGGTAGTCCTCATAGTTTTTGCCCAGGCTGACATAATAATCGAGATCATCAAACACATGATCCATGAGCTGGTTGCGGATGGAACTGGCCTGGATTGTATCTCCCAGTTGTACATAGCCGTCAATAAGGGCAAGGCTGAATATGTTATGGGGCAGCACCGTATCCGGAAGGATCTGCAGGCATTTATCCAGGACGATTTTAGCGGAATCCTTTTTGTTTTCCTTGATCAGTTCCAGTGCCAGGCGCCCAAAATTATTCCGGAAATTCGTCATCATCCCGCTTACGTTCTCGTCGACATACACATCGGGATTATCAATGTTCCCCCATTTAAACGTGTGGATGAAATTATCGAACATAATTTTGGTATCGATTCCTCCTCTTCCGTACATATTGCCCTGCGATTCGATGGGAACGATACGGAAAGCCAGTCCGTGGATCTGAAAATATTTCTCCAGGTTCAGGTAATTGTCATCCGATACGGTAATGGCATAATAAATGGGCCTGTCCCACTGGAAGGTAGCAAGCATATCGAGGATCATCAGATGGTTTTTAACAATGTACCGTTTGGAAGGATTGAGTTCCCATCTCAACTGCTTCACGATCTTATCTGCCATATCGGGCTGAACCGTGCCATTGGAAATGACCTTGGCGGAATCAACCGGGACAATGAATTTTCGGGACGGCAGGTAATCGATTTTTTCCTCAACGTTGGGAAGACTTTTGGTTCTGGGATCATCACTGGTAACAAAGTCCATGATGTCTTTTAAGTTGACATAATCCGTGAAACGGTCAATAACATACGTAATATCCCTGTTTCCCGAGACATATTTATCTTTGGACATGGATATCGGAAGGGGAGCTGATTCATAGGCCCTGCGTTGCATTTGTTCGATATACCAGTCGGCTCCAAGGTAACTGAGGTTCACCACACGCACATCCGTTCGGATTCCTTCCACTTCCTGCGCATACCAGAGGGGAAAAGTATCATTGTCCCCGTTGGTGAAAAGAACAGCGTTCGGGGCGCATGAATTCAGGTAATTATAGGCAAAGTCACGTGCCATAAATCGGCCTGAACGGTCGTGGTCATCCCAATTCTCCATACCCATGACCATGGGTACGGCAACCAGTGCCAGCGCCGATGCCAGGAGTGCCGAAGGGGATTCCGGAAGGATCTTTTTTATTCCTTCGAACAAGACAAGAACGCCCAAACCGATCCATATCGCGAACGAATAAAATGAACCGGCATAGGCATAATCCCGTTCACGGGGCTGGTTGGGATATTGATTCAGGTATACCACGATGGCAATTCCGGTCATGATGAAAAGCATCATCACCACCCAGAAATCTTTGCGGTTGCGCGAATACTGCCAGATCAAACCGGCAATTCCCAGAAGCAGGGGAAGCATAAAATACCGGTTCCGGGCTTTGTTGGCAAGCATGCTGTCCGGTAATTCATCCTGATTGCCAAGACGGATCTCATCCAGAAAAGGAATACCGGTGATCCAATTCCCTTTGGTGATTTCGTATTTCGAATGACACTGAATATCATTCTGCCTTCCGGAAAAGTTCCACATAAAATACCGGAAATACATATGGCCAAGCTGATAACGGAAAAAGAACCGAAGATTCTGACCAAAAGTAGGCGCTCTTTTTGCCTTGTTGTGATCGTACATTACATTGCCCTGCCTGTCCCTGGCCACATTGCCCTGCTGATCCACCATGGCCTCAAAGAGATTCCTTTCATTCAGTTTTGCCCATTCGATGTAAGAACGTATATGCTCTTCCTCGGAGCTCCACATGCGGGGAAACAGGGTTGTATAGCGGTCGTCGTATACGTATTTCATCCGGTTACTGGTCTTCACATATTTTCCGTCTTTTGGAATGCGGAATGCCTTTCCTTCTTTTGTGGAAAGAACCGGAGCATTGAAATACTGTCCGTGAAAAAGAGGCCGGTCTCCGTATTGTTCGCGGTTGAGATAATAGAGCAAGGAAAACATGTCCTCAGGATCGTTCTGATCCATAGGGGGATTTGCACTTGACCGGATCACCAGCATGGCATAAGAGGAATACCCGATAATAATCACCGCGAGAAAAAGAATGGCGGTGTTGAGGATCATTTTGCCACGGGTATGGGTATAATAAATACCCCATAGGATCAATCCAATAAGGAGGAGGAAATAAAACAATGTGCCTGAGAAATAGGGCAGCCCGAACGAATTGACAAACATAAGTTCAAAGATAGCCGCCACTTTTACCAGCCCCGGAACGATGATAAAGATGACGGATCCAAGCAGAAGGGCAGAAAAAAGCAGGGCTTTTATCACTCCTGCACGGGTAACCTCGTATTTTCTGAAATAATAGACCAGTACAATGGCCGGTATAGCGAGCAGGTTCAGCAGATGAACGCCAATGGACAGCCCCATAAGATAAGCGATAAATACAAGCCAGCGGTTTGCATGAGGCTCATCGGCGACATTTTCCCACTTCAGGATGGCCCAGAAAACAAGGGCAGTAAAAAGCGAAGAGCTTGCATACACCTCACCTTCGACCGCGGAAAACCAAAATGTATCGGAGAAGGTATAGGCAAGGGCCCCAATGGCACCAGCCCCGATAATGGCTATAATAGAACCCGTCGAAAAATCCTTATTGCGGAGGACTATTCTTCGGGCCAGGTGGGTAACGGTCCAGAATAAAAACAAGATGGTGGCAGCGCTGGCAAGGGCGGACATGGCATTTACCATTTTAGCCACATTTTCGGTATTGTTCCCCGCAAACAGGGTAAAAAAACGTGCCATAATCATAAAGAAAGGCGCTCCCGGAGGATGGCCCACTTCCAGCTTGTAGGACGATGAGATGAATTCCCCGCAGTCCCAGAAACTTGCCGTTGGTTCAATCGTCAACAGGTAAACAATGGCGGCGACAGCAAAAATCACCCAGCCGGCAATGGTATTGATACGATTATAGCGTTTCATGTGCAATGAATTAGAACTGCGAAGTAAATGAAAAAAAGTGAAAAAAAAGACCCGACAGGTGTATTAAACCCATCAGGTCTTTAGATTTAAGAAATTTTAAGGATTTTATTCGTCCTGAATTTTTACGGTAAAGCCAATGGTGCCTTCATTGGTTCCGGTAATTGCAGTGATGCTGAAAATACCGTATTTCCCATCGGCTGTTTTGAAGGCATAGGCATCGCCTATCGCAAGTCCTTCAATCGGGACGTCACCGCCGTTTGCAATATCCAGGTCAGCCAGAGCGCCGAGAGTGGCAACCGAATTATAGGTGGCATTGTCAAAGTCGGCAGCGGCTGCTTTCCTGAATTTTGTTTCATTAATCGTGGTCCAGCTGCTTACAGGAAGCAGTCCGCCCCAGG
>JAGDMB010000311.1 GCA_017860375.1 Bacteroidota bacterium
TTTCATTGTTCTCTGTTTCGAAATTCTTAAAGCAAGCCGGAAACATTTACCAGGTTAAATTTATAAAAATATCTGTCCATTGCCTGACCGATTCCTGTTTGGACAATTGTTTCAGATTGGATTCCGTTTCGTTCCATGTTGCTGTACAATTTTGACCGGGCCGCAACGACCTCCGGATTCTCCCAGATATACCGGCATCCTGTTTTTATAAGCCACAATTGCCGGTTTTTGTCGAGGCCATAAAAATTATCGGACGACTCATCGTCATTGAGCCATTTGATCCACCGTTTTGAAGCGATGACAGCCTCCCAGAGTCTCTCCTTCATTCCGGATGGTTTGGCAATTTTCCCCTCGTGGTGAAGCCCGTTTTCGATGGACACCAGTTCCATCAAGCCATCATACTCTCTTTCAGTGAATTCAGGACCAATATTTGCCGCTCCCATTCCCGACAACGGGTATTGTTCCGGATTGTCCACATTGTCAGAATAGTGTCCTTTGATCTTGCTTCCATAGGGTCTGGCTGCTTCGGCCAATTGTCTGGCAACCACCGGGTCAAACAGTGTGGTATGCAAATCCGTGCCCACCTTGCCCACAACAAAGCATGGCCATGTGTCCTTCAGATTAACCTTTTTTAATCCTTCCTGAAGCAATTCCAGGAATCGGTTAAAAACGTTCATGTCGGCCAGTCCCCCATGAACCTCTTCTGTTCCGACTTCATAGGCAATTTTTTCATACCCTTTCTTCCTCCTGTAGTTTTCGCAATGGGCAATAAGTTCGATGGTCCTTTTTGCCACCACTTCAATATCAATTGAAACACCTTTGGGTAACGTAATATCGATGGTAGGATCAACGTGTATCATATCAAATCCGGCATCCATGGCTTTTTCGAAAGAATTCCTGACTTCTTTCATTGTCTCCGCGTAGCTTAGTTTATCAAGCCTGTGTTTATCTTTCAGCCAGGGGCCACCATGGTCGATGGCAATAATAACGGGTCCGGTAAAATGTATAATGCGTGCCTCCTCCCGTATGGTATCCACAAACTCTTTTGCAGTGAATCCGGTATATCCCCCATCGGTGTCTACCTGGTTAAGGGTAGCCGCAAACTGAACAGGAGCATTGCACCTTTTGGCGGATAACAATGCCGCTTTTAGCACCGTAATTGAATTCGGACAGGCTGCAAAAAGCGTTCTTCTGACCTGGGTCTTCTCCTCCAGTTCATCAAAGCGCTTCAGTATGTATTCGAGCAATGAAAGGTTTGCCTCCTTTGCTTTTCTTCTTAACGCTGTATTCATGGGCGATGGTTATGCATGGGTGGATATTCCCCTTCATATATTACGACGCCTTCCACCACGCGGGAAATAGCTCCGCTGACCGAAGGATTGTCGGGTTTTAATCCCAATTCGAGCGATTTAAAGAGACCCAGGATCTGGGCAGGAAGAACACTGCATACAGCAAGGTACTCTTCCTCTATTCCAGATCCGGTCCCCGAAAAACAGATCGCGTGGTCAAGCGTAATTCCGGCCAAAGGCTTTTCCGATACACCGATCAGCCTCATGGCTTTTTTGCCTCTCCGCATCGATTTCACCAGGTCTTTCTCATACCGTTGAACGGTTTCCCTGTTCGAAAAGAGGAAGACGACAATGGATTTCTCGTTAATGACTGCCTTGGGTCCGTGCCGGAATGCCAGGAAAGAATCGCTTTTACAGATTATCTGACCATCGGTAAGTTCCTGCAGTTTCAGGTGCGATTCCATAGCCGTGCCAAACAGAGGTCCTGAACCAAGAAATACGGCTCTTTCAAAGTCAAGTTTTGCGATCTCTTTCAGGGTGGTCGTATATTCGTCAATGACGGTTCTCCCGTATTTTGCACAGAAGCCGACCTGCTCTTGAAGCGTGCTGATTTCCCCGAACCTTGCCATCAATAATCCGGTAAGGAGCATACTGGTGTAGCTGCTTGTCATGGCAAGGCTTTTATCATTTGATTCCGGGGGAAGTACAAAGGTGTATTTTTTGTTTCCCGACTTGTAATTCGCCAGTTGCCCGTCTTTGTCGCAGGTAATCACAAAATGATAACAATCCTTACAAATTCGATCGACCCACCTGACAGCGGCCACACTTTCGGGACTGTTGCCGGATCTGGCGAAGGATATAACCAGAATGGGACCATCTGCCCTCAGGTAATCCTCAGGATGCGTAACCAGGTGTGTGGTCGGAACGGAAACAGTGGTTATTCCCGTATGTCTTTGGAAAGTGCCCTCAAGTGAATAGCCAATGAAGGCACTGGTTCCTGCCCCTGTTAATATAATTTCCCTGCTGTTCTTCAAAGCCATGTTCCAGAAACCTGCAATATCTTTCTGCTCTGCTGCGAGCTTGGCGTATGTAAGATTCCAGATTAAGGGCTGTTCATGGATTTCTTTCGCGGTATTGAGGGCTCCCTTTGAAATCAAATCTTCCTCACCCAGGGTAAAATATTCCATACAAAATTGTTTTCAAAATGTTATATTATACTTTCGTATAATTTCGAAACAAATTTATATATTTATAAATACTTTCAAAAACTTATTATTACTTTTTTATTCTTATTATTTATTATTTTTGATTATTCATTATTATTAATACCTTATCGGATGAAAGGAAGTCTGAAAAAAGATACGGTGGATCGCCGGGAAAAAATCCTGAAGTTGATTGCAGAAAATGGAAAAGTGTATGTGCATGAGCTAAGCGATTTATTCACGGTCAGTGAAGTAACCATTCGAAACGACCTTGATCAGCTTGAGAAGAAGAATCATCTGATTCGGGCCCGGGGAGGGGCACTGAAATCGGAAAAGCTGGTGTCATTGGATTTCAACCTTTCCGATAAACACAGGCTGCATTATGCCGAAAAGGCAAGGATTGGAAAAAAAGCAGCCGGTTTGATCCGTGATTCAGAAACCATCATACTTGATTCCGGCACCACCACGGCTGAAATCGCCAAGAACCTTGCCAATATCCGAAACATATCGGTTATTACCAATGCCATTAACATCGTAAATATTCTTATCCAGTATCCTGCAATAAATGTGATCATGCCGGGTGGGTATCTGAGACAGAACTCGCTTTCTCTGGTGGGCCCGTTTGCAGCCAAAAACCTAAAGAACCTATATGTGGATAAGGCCTTTATTGGCGTGGATGGATTTGATCCGGCAATGGGCGCATATACTCCGAATTTGGAAGAAGCCTATCTGAATGAGATTATGATTGATATTGCAAAAGAAGTCATCCTCGTGGCGGATTCAAGTAAGTTTGACCGAAAAAGCCTGACATTTATCTGTCCGGTTTCCAGCATCAATACTGTTGTTACAGATGGAGGCATATCAGAATCCAACCGCAAGAAACTTGAGGATAACGGTATAAAAGTTCTGATTGCTTAGTTGAATACCCTTAAACAAACGCTTAATCCCGAAATTGCTCCAAAAAGGAATGCACAAATATCAATAAATTTAATACCCATGTTTATCAAACTGTTTTTAATTGCCTTGCCCGTCTTTTTTGCGATTGACATGGTTTGGCTTGCCGTGGTGGCAAAAAATTTCTATCAGCAACAGATTGGCTTTCTCATGAAACCCGGTATAAACTGGGTTGCTGCCATTGTTTTTTACTTGCTTTTTATCACGGGCCTTATCGTCTTTGTTATTTCTCCGGCTGTAGTGAAGCAATCCTGGGTTCATGCCCTGTTATTCGGGGCCCTGTTTGGACTAATAAGCTATGCCACGTATGATCTGACCAACCTTGCCACAATGAAGGACTGGCCTTTGCTGGTAACG
>JAGDMB010000312.1 GCA_017860375.1 Bacteroidota bacterium
GTATATTCAAGGCCATTAAAAACAGGGACCAGAACAGCAATGGTTTTCATAACCCGGCGAAAACTAATAAATAACAAGTCTTTCCGTGCAAAGTATTGTGCCGCCGGCTTCCAACTCGACCAGGAATATGCCTTTACTAAGCAACCCTGATGCTGAGATTTCAATCGCACCGTTACCGTTTGTCTTGAATTCCTGCATAATTAATGCTGTTCCGAGAACGGAACGGATAGTCACTTTTCCTTCCGTGACTTCATTGTTTGTCAGCAATATTCTGAAGTCACCTTGTGCAGGATTCGGGTATAGCCATATTTTTTGGTCAATATCATCACCGGGAGAAGCCGTAACGTCGATCAGCTCGATAGCTCCAATATCGGGAGCCGCACCCCAAGGAACCAGGTTGCCATCTATATCCGATGCCATTCCAAGTTGTTTGCCGGCATCAACGGCAGGTGAACCATATTGAATTGAGAAATTATGTTTCAGGGCATTTATAAAAAGCGGATCTGTATTAAAAGAATTCAAGTCCATGGTGTATTTCTGCTGCAAATCCTGAAGGTCCTGTAAATCCTGGTCATTTATTGATACAAATCCAAACCGGTCGGGGAAAAAAATGTTATTATCCGATTCAAGGTCTCCGCCTGATACCACAAAAGCTTTATCGGTCATCTGCTCCAGGTAAAAAATATTGTTGTTTATCAGAACAGAGGAAGAACCGGAAACAATACCCAGAATATTATCATAAAAGACATTATTGTATATCTTGTTGCTTGAGGCATTGCTGAGTAAGTATACAGCAGTGGTATTGCTGACAAATAGGTTATAGTAAATATGAATGTCTGTAGCATAATTGGTTACGGCTTCATCAATATCGTAAAACTTGTTATACCGGAGCGTAATATCACTACCACTGGCAATTTTTATCCCTCCTTTGGTGTTTTGGAACACGCAATTTTCAATTGAAATAACGTTCGCGTTAAGAGCATAAATGCAGTATAATGCATATGGGGCGCTGATGGTAAGGTTTTTTATTGTGATTTTATCTTTTTCAATAATCCGGATGGCAAAATCACTTGTTGTCGATATGATAATTGGTTTATCTCCTTCCCCGTATGAACCGATATTGATTGACCCGGCATTCAGGGTGAGTTTATCATTCAATGCCGTTGTACCGGATTTTTGCAGGTAAGTATATCCTTCCATCCAGGTTACATCGTACCAGGAATTATAAGGTTTTGCCAGGGAGCCATTTTCATCGGGAGAATCCTCCAGGCTGGGATCAATATACACGGTATTATTCCCTGCAAGAATATTGATAATCACTTGCGCCGCTTTTTTCAAAACAGGATTGCCATTATCTGCAACGGAGATCGTCAGTATATACTGGGTGCTTGAAAGTTCAGAAACCGACACAGCGTTCAGGTAAAGATCCCCGCTTTGCTGATCAATCCGGAAAAGATTGTCATTATTGCCCGACAGGATGGTATACGTTAACAACTGCCCCGGATCGGGATCCGTGGCCACAACCTTGCCAACATGGGAAGGAAGAGGCGTCTGCTCAATCACGGTAAATTCCTGGTTGGCAAGTACAGGAGTGTTATTTTCGGCCATTATAATAACTTTGATAATGGCTGTACCCGACCTGACCGGACTACCGTTGTCGGTAGCTGTGACAGAGAGGTTAAACGTGACATTGGTAGCATAATCGGTCGTAAGAGAATTCAGGTAAAGGTCTCCCGTTGCTGCATCTATTCTGAACGTTGAAGCAGTATTTCCGCCTGAAATGGAATAGGTCAGTTTTTGTCCGGCGTCAGGATCAGAGGCTGCCACCCTGCCAATGCTGCCTGTGGGTAATGTACTTTCCTGCAGGGTAATGGTTTGCGTTGAAACAACCGGGGCCTGATTTGCATTGGTATTCTTTCCTTTATAAAAGAGGATCATGGAATAATAGGAGGGTACGGTAACGTAATCATACAGGATGTTGCCTTTGACATCCATATAATACGCACCAAAATTCCGCAGATCAAATACCATGCTTTTATCCGTTGGATTCTTTAATAACAGGATGAAATCCTGCTGACTGACCCCTGTGGCTGAAACAGAGCTGTATGGCCAGTAGGGTTGATTATAGGTCGAACCTGACTCCAGGCCTGAAAAATTGATCCAGTCACTCAGTGAATAGGTATTATACGTGCTGTAATCAGAACCGTTAACAAACATCCTTTGCTGTGTACCGAAAGGATTGAAATACTTGTTGTTAATGAAAGTGTTGGAATTCAGCGATGACAACCTCAGGAAGGCTACCGCCAGTTCGTTGGTGGTGGTTCCAAGCACCACATTATTGCCGGAAATGGAATTACCGGTAACAGGAGTACCCTCCCCGCCAAAATGATACGAATATTCATCAAGGCGGATGGCAGAATTCCAGGGAAATGCCATGTCTTTTGCCGGAAAAATTATATTGTTGAAAGCAACTTTGTTGTTCTTTGATACATGGATGTATACCGCCACATTCGTATTGGAGATTGTGTTGCTGTCTGCTGTTACATTATTGGTATTGGAATCCATATAAATACCATGGACAAAATTGTTGTGCCCATTATGCATAATGTTTTTCCGGGCAATTTTATTGTAGGTGGTAAAATCGGTCCCGTAATAAAGTGCAGCTGCATCTTTAATGGTCATTCCAAAATTGGTGATCGTATTCCGTGTGACATAGTTATCGGCGTTTGAGTAATGCCCGTGATACGCGATATTTATACTGTCAAATGAATTGCGGTCAACATTGACAATCCCCTCATTCCACCAGTTCTGGACACAGACTCCGTATATGCGGTCGGTGTTATCAGCACCGTCAAAGGCAAATTGTCTGAATGTATTGCCTGCAATATCACCCTGGCTGTTCTCGTATATAATACCTCCTTTGCGGCCATATGAAAGGCTCGAGTTACGTATATCCACATCGGAATGGTTGGAAACCAATAACAGAAAAGAACCGGCATCGGATAAAGAACAATTGCTGAATATTACGCCGGAATTACTGACAAAGGCATTGTACATCACAGACCGCTCAATCCGGATATTCTCAAATCGGATATAACGGGAGTTGGTGACCTTCATGATAGTATCAATCACCGGAGCTTCCACCTTTTGAGCGCTTAACGCACCCGTATAATTAATCCACAGTGTATCATTCTGCTGTGCCCATTCGCCCTGATTATTGCAGGCATTGACATGGTTCATAATAAGGTAGGCTGTAGGAAACCTCTCGTAGTTCCGGTCGAAGGCATCAAAATTCAGACGGTTCGCACTGTTGTCATTAATCCTTCGTGTATACCATCTCCAGCTAAGCGTCCTGACGACTGCCATACCGTTTTTCCAGTAATTCCCGGCCCATGACTGCGTATTGTCATCCAGGTAATTGCTGGCACCCATGGTATTGGTATATAAATAACCGTTATCCGGATAACGTGAAGTTTCAAAACGGGTTTCATTAATGTATACAAAAGGGATTAAATGCCGAACTGTTACAACATAATCCGGGAGTGCTTTATCGATACATTTCCAAATTTTCCCGTTTTGTGCGAACGATCCCATCAATTTGGATCCTTTAAAACGGGGATTTGCTCCCGACCCATAGGTTGAAAATACGATCGGGCTGGAAGCGGTGCCTGCCAGGTTGTTGATATCAATGCGTACATTGTCCCAGGCTGATCCTTTTTCAAAATACACGATATCTCCGGCTTTCAAGCTCTTAATCAATTGGTTAAGTTTTGCCATGCTCTGCCATGGCGAATCTGAA
>JAGDMB010000056.1 GCA_017860375.1 Bacteroidota bacterium
TTATTCATTGTATTCACTATTTTAAGGTATTGTTTTTATGATAGAACGCATCATTCATTTTTCCATAAAGAACAAATTTATTGTCGGGCTGTTTGTGCTCGCTTTGATTGGCTGGGGCACCTTTTCCCTGGCCCACCTGCCTGTTGACGCCATCCCCGACATTACCAATAACCAGGTACAGGTAATTTCGCTTGCACCCTCGCTGGCCACACAGGAGGTTGAGAGCATAATTACAGCACCCATTGAAGTGGCCGTAGCCAATATTCCCGATATTATCGAGCTCCGCTCCATTTCCCGACTGGGTTTATCGGTTGTAACCATAGTGTTTAAAGATAAAGTCGATATCTACTGGGCACGCCAGCAACTAAACGAGAGGCTTAAAGAGGCGGAGGAGGTCATACCTGAAGGGCTTGCAAAAATTGAGCTTGCGCCCATATCATCGGGATTGGGTGAAATTTACCAGTACCGGCTTGCCGTGGATAAGGGACTGGAAGGTACATATACACCCATGGAATTGCGCACCCTGCAGGACTGGGTCGTGCGCCGTGAAATGCTTGGGACTTCTGGTGTGGCGGATATCAACAGCTACGGGGGATTCGTAAAACAATATGAAGTTGCCGTGAATCCCGAAAGAATCAGGGCAATGAATCTTACGCTAACCGATATTTTTGATGCCCTTGGGCGCAACAATGAAAACACCGGAAGCGCGTATATCGATAAAAAACCGACGGCCTATTTTATCAGAGGCATAGGTCAGGTCCGATCGCTGGAAGATATCGAGAGAATTGTGGTAAAAAACAAGGATTCGGGCACGCCTGTTCTGATCCGTGATGTGGCTGCTGTGCAGTATGGCAGCGCTACACGCTACGGAGCATTTGTGATTGACACAGCGGAAGCGGTTGGTGGTGTAGTGATGATGCTTAAGGGTGCCAATGCCCATGAGGTCATTGAAAATGTCGAACTGCGGATGCAATCCATTCAGAAGTCTTTACCGGAAGGGATTAAGATCGAACCCTATCTGAACCGGTCCGATTTAGTGGGACGGGCCATTGGAACGGTATCCAAAAACCTTCTGGAAGGAGCGCTGATTGTTGTTTTTGTACTTGTATTGCTGCTGGGCAACATGCGGGCAGGTCTGATTGTGGCCTCGGTCATTCCTCTCTCCATGCTTTTTGCTGTTTCCATAATGAATCTTCTTGGCGTCTCAGGCAACCTGATGAGCCTTGGGGCAATAGACTTCGGACTGATCGTGGATGGTGCTGTCATTATTGTTGAAAGTGTGGCCCACCGGATTTATCAAAGCAAACATCACCACCAGGGCATTGCGAAACTCTCGCAGCAACAAATGGACGACAACGTTTTCGAATCGGCCAGAAACATGATGAGCTCGGCCACTTTCGGACAAATCATTATCCTTATTGTTTACCTTCCCATCATGGCATTAGTGGGTATTGAAGGCAAAATGTTCAGGCCCATGGCACAGGTTGTATCCTTTGCGTTGCTGGGTGCAGCTATTCTGTCACTCACATACGTGCCCATGGCATCCGCATTGTTCCTTCATAAAAAGATCCGACGAAGATCCAATATTTCCGACAGGCTTATGAACGGATTCCACAAGATCTTTGAACCTGTGATCAATTTTGCCCTCAGGCAAAAAATCACGATTTCCTTGTCCGCTCTCCTGCTCTTTCTGGCAAGTTTGTACCTATTCAACCGGCTGGGTGGTGAGTTTATTCCTCAGCT
Organism: Bacteroidota bacterium; assembly: GCA_017860375.1. Classification (GTDB taxonomy): domain Bacteria; phylum Bacteroidota; class Bacteroidia; order Bacteroidales; family UBA10428; genus UBA5072. The sequence continues at coordinate 1,744 of JAGDMB010000056.1, forward strand.
TGAGGAAGGTGACCTTGCCGCAGGCGTTATGACTTTGCAGGGGGGGTCACTTTCAAATACGGTAGAGGTCGTTGAAAAGGCCAACAAGATTTTGCTCGATAATTTTCCTGAAATAAAGCATGCCGTTTGCAAAATCGGTGCCGGGGAAATACCTACCGATCCCACACCGATGGAAACAGGCGACTACATTATTACACTTAAAGATAAGAGCGAATGGACAACGGCCAAAACCCGTGAGGAACTTGTGGAGAAAATGGAAGAAGCCCTGGTGGTGCTGGCAGGCGTCAAATTTGAATTTCAGCAACCGATACAGATGCGCTTTAATGAACTGATGACCGGTTCGAAGCAGGACATTGCCATTAAAATATTTGGTGATGATCTCAATACGCTGGCTGAAAAAGCCGCGGATGTGGAAAAGATAATACAGGGCATCGAAGGGGTTGTGGATATAAACGTTGAAAAGGTAACCGGACTGGCACAGGTGCAGATTGAATACAACCGCGACCGGCTGGCTCAATATGGCTTGTCGGTCGGAGAGGTAAACCGTGTTTTGCGTGCAGCCTTTGCCGGAAGCCAGGCAGGGGTTGTCTTTGATGAAGAAAAGCGCTTCGGGCTCGTGGTGCGTTTGGATAAGGATTATCGTCAGAACCTCAGTGATGTGAAAAACCTGTCGGTTGCCCTGCCAAACGGTGGTCAGATATCCTTTGAACAACTTGCCGATATTGAAATAAAATCAGGTCCCGCCCAGGTTTCACGCGAAAACACCAAGCGCCGGATAACGGTTGGCTTTAACGTGCGCAACCGCGATATTCAGAGTGTGATTTCCGAGGTTGAAACACAAATTGCAAGCCGCGTGAATCTTCCCACTGGTTATTATGCAACCTATGGAGGACAATTTGAAAACCTGGAGGCAGCAAAACAGAGGTTATCAATTGCCCTGCCTGTAGCCTTGCTGTTAATATTTGTATTGCTGTTCTTCACCTTCCATTCGCTGAAACAAACGCTGCTAATTCTTACCGCCGTGCCGCTTTCCGCAGTAGGTGGTGTTTTTGCGCTTTGGATACGCGGAATGAATTTTTCAATTTCCGCCGGAGTGGGGTTTATTGCCTTGTTTGGTGTGGCTGTACTCAACGGCATCGTGTTGATTGCTGAATTCAACCGCCTTGAAAAGGAAGGAATTACGGACATTACAGAAAGAATAAAAAAGGGATTGCATACCCGCCTAAGGCCGGTGATAATGACAGCCGCTGTCGCCTCCCTGGGCTTTCTTCCTATGGCACTGTCAACCTCAGCGGGAGCAGAGGTTCAGAAGCCGCTCGCGACCGTTGTTATTGGTGGTCTTATTACGGCTACACTACTAACCCTGGTTGTCTTACCGGTCTTTTATATTTTCTTTTCTTCCCGCAAAATCAATATTCAGGTAAACACAAAATCCATGAAAACTTTGATGTTTTTAGTATTTCTCCTCTTTGTCCCCTCCGGCATCAACAGCATAATGGCTCAGCAAAACAGAACCATCAGCCTGGAACAGGCCATTCAGACAGCCCTTGATAATAATCCAGCCATACAGTCATCGGTTTATTCGGTGGATCTTCAGAAAGCATTAAAAGCGGCTTCCTGGGATATACCCAAGACCGATATTGAGGGACAGTATGGACAGCTCAATTCCTATACAAGGGATAACAGCCTCAGTATTTCACAATCATTCGCCTTTCCTACTGTTTATATTCATCAGCATAAACTGGCTGAGGCCAACATTAAAAGCAGCTTATGGCAGTCGGGTATTTCCCGGCTCGAGATTGCAACCCAGGTAAAGCAGGTATATTTTCAGCTGGTCTATCTGAATGCAAAACAAAAATTATTGACCTGGCAGGACAGCCTGTATTCAGGTTTCCAAAAGGCAGCCGAACGCAGGGCAATGACCGGTGAAACAAACCGTCTCGAAATGATCACGGCACGTTCACAAAGCCTTGAAGTCAGGAATCAATTGCAACAGGCCTCAGCCGATCTGGCCATATATAGCCTTAAACTGCAAACGCTGATGAATACAGAAACTGACTTTTACCCTGCTGACACGGTATTGCGCCGTACGGATTTTTTACCCGTTACTGACAGTGTTTTTTTGGCGACAAATCCTTCCATCGGCTATTTGCAGCAACAAGTCGAAATTTCACACCTTGAAAAGAAAGTGGAAAGCAGCCGGATGATGCCTGATCTCAATTTCGGCTATTTCAGCCAAACCATGCAGGGAATACAGGAAGTAAACGGGAATCCGCAAACCTTTGGTCCATCCGACCGTTTCAACGGTATTCAGGCCGGTATTGCCATTCCCTTATGGTTTGTGCCCTATACCTCCAAAACCAGGGCAGCAAAGATGAAAGAACAGGTTTCCCGGACCAATGCTGAAACCTTTTTAAAATCGTTGACCGGCAACTATCATTCCCTGCTGGGAGAATACAGCAAATACAGCAACAGCGTGGATTATTATGAAAAACAAGCGGTTCCCGAGGCCGACCTGATCATCTCACAGGCCACCCTAAGCTATAAAGCCGGTGCCATGGATTACATGGATTATATCCTGAGCCTTGGCCGTGCATTAAGTATCCGTCAAAACTACCTTGATGCCCTGAATAACGTTAACCAAACCATTGTTTCCATCGAATATGTCACAGGTAAAATCTTTTAAAAACTGAATTATGACAAAATATACGCTCTTTTCTATCGGATTGGCTTTGACTTCTTTTGGTTTTCTGTCTGCTTGCCATCAAGGAAAAACAACCGAAACCAGGCAAAAGGAGATCCTCCCCGAAAACATTGTCGAATTAAGGGAAGATCAGGCAAAACTGGCCAATATTGAAACAGGAGCCATTGAATTAAGATCGCTCAGCGGCACGATTAAAGTCAGCGGTATCATAACCGTACCACCCCAAAACCAGGCAACCGTTTGCATGCCCATGGGAGGTTTTGTAAAAAGCACATTCCTTCTGCCCGGCGATGCCGTGAGAAAAGGTCAAACGCTGGCCATTCTCGAAAACCCGGAATTCGTGGATGTACAGCAAAATTATTTGGAGGCAAAAAACAGGCTTGAATTTGCTGAGGCTGAGTTCAGACGGCACAATGAACTCTTTAAAGACGATGTGTATTCGCAAAAGAACCTGGAACAGGTTACAGCCGATTATAAAACGCTTAAAGCCCAGGTAAAGGCACTGGAACAAAAACTGGCACTCATCGGTATCCCGACCTCAGATCTGAACGAAGACAATATCAGCAGTTCGGTGCCTGTTGGTTCCCCTGTTTCGGGATACCTGAAAACGGTGAATGTAAATACCGGAAAATATGTAGCCCCATCCGATATTATGTTTGAGATCGTAAGCCGTGAAAAAATACTGCTGGAACTGACCCTGTTTGAAAAAGATGCCGATAAAGTTACTGCCGGCCAGAAAATACATTTCTTCATCAACAACGAGGCTGAACAACACGAAGCGGTAATATACCAGACCGGCAAATCGATTAACAATGACCGGACATTTACGGTGTATGCCAGTGCTTTAGGGTCATGCAAAAACGTATTGCCCGGGATGTACGTCAATGCCATAATCGAAACGTCAGACAAAAAAGTGAATGCCCTGCCTTCAGACGCTATTGTAAGTTTCGATGACAAACAGTATATATTTGTCTTCAACAGGAATAAGGAGGAAGAAGGAAAACCCTTCACTGAATTTCGGATGATTGAAGTAAAAAAAGGAATCAGTGACGCCGAATATACGGAAGTGATTTTGCCGGACGGATTCGATATAAAAACGGCTCAGGTTGTTATTAAGGGTGCTTACAACCTGCTGTCAGCGAAGAAAAATGCAGGGGAAATGGCGTGCTGAGGATCGGGTTTGCCGGGTCACAAGGTTTTGTATTTCTTTGCTGGCGCACCGATTACCGTTTACCAATACGGGATTGCCGGTTTCTCCACGCCCTGCTGTACAGGATCCAAACACAGGCATAAATGAGTTTTTACCATCAGTGAAACGTGAGCGCTGATCTGATTTACCTGTTCAATTAAAAAAATTATAGATTCATTGCGGTGATTCATTTAAAAATACTATTTTTGTATCTAAATATTCATATATCTATATATATGTATTTAATAGTAAATTGGAATGGAAAAAATTAAAATGATGTTAAACAATATGATCTTACGGATTATTCTCGGAATTGTGATCGGCGGAGCAGCCGGATTTTTGTATTATAAACTGGTGGGCTGCCGGACGGGGTCCTGTCCCATTACTTCGAGTCCGTTTTCCAGTATAATTTTTGGTGCTATATTTGGCGGATTAATCGCCTCTTCGAAGTAAATATGGACACAACGCTTTTGGAAAACCGGTATAATACCCTGGCAGAAGGCAACTGCTGCCTTTCATGCGGAGGTGCCGTGAATTACGCAGCGGTTTCGGAAGGTGAAATCTGCGTGGACCTGGGCAGCGGGAGAGGGACGGATGTGCTCCGGATGGCAGGCCAGACAGGTCGCGGCGGTTTTGTATACGGCGTTGACATTGCCGATTCCATGCTTGAGAAAGCCCGTATAAATGCAGAAAAGCTTGGAATTACCAATGTTCAGTTTCTGAAGAGTGAATTGTCAGCGATTCCCATCCCGGGTGGCATTGTCGACCTGGTGATCTCCAATTGTACCATCAACCATGCACAGGATAAGCAGGAGGTGTGGAACGAAATATTCCGCATGCTGAAAAAGGGCGGAAGGTTTGTGATCAGCGATATTTATTCGCTGGATGAAGTCCCGGAAACCTGCCGGAATGATTCGCAGGCCGTTGCAGAATGCTGGGGGGGCGCTGTCCCGAAAGACAAATACCTGGAAATGATCCGGAATGCAGGTTTTGAAAACATACGCATTCTCGAAGAATCAGACCCATACGGTAAGGGCAGCATTGAGGTGGCCAGTTTTACCGTGGCAGGAACCACTCCAAAGGATTGCGTTTGTTGCGGTTCATGAGGATGGGCCCCAAATGGCTGAAGAAAGGATTCCACAACACAACGACAGAGGATGGGACCTGAAAAGCGTAAGGGTTCGAAACCCGGTTGCTGAAATTGCCGTTCTGCCGGATGCCTTGATTTAAAATATTCATTAATTTTATAACCCCTACGAATAGATACTATGAAAACGCTGATCAAAAAGAAAAAACAAAAGTCAACCAAAACAGCCCAGTGCTGTGCCAAAAATTCGAAGGTTGTTGCCGGATGTCATGATTAAGCAATAGGTTTACTCCTGGCAGGGCTTAGTGAATATTAACCTGGCAGGCTCCTATGCGACGCGTCTACTAAGGCTTTCCGTCAGAGAATATTCAAAGAACGAATCATGCACCTGTCACGTCATAATATTCATATTACCTCACGAAATTCCGGAAAATCCTATCTTATTAACCTCCTTTCGGGCAATGCCGATATTCTTGCTCCTCTGGAATCAGAAGAGATAAAGAAGGGACGGGTGCCACAGAAAGCGGATTTTATTGAAAAGGGGTATGCCGTGGAGGAATCTGAGGAAATCGCACGATACCGGGAAGCCTATCTTCAGTTTTTAGATGAAAGGGATAAGGATGAGATCCAGCTCATTTTTATTCCCACCTATGCCTGCAACTTTTCCTGTTCCTATTGTTACCAGTCGGGTTATATGAACCGCGATGAAGGATTGCAGGAAAAGGTCACGGATGCCTTTTTCGCTTATGTGAGAACCGCCTTCCCGAACCGGAGGAAATACATAACACTCTTTGGCGGAGAACCCCTTCTGATAAGTCCTGCTCATTACAAGGCCATCGCCATTTTTATTGACCGCTGTGCCACGGAAAAAATCCCTCTGGCCATTGTTACCAACGGATATCATCTTGCAGAATACCTTGACCTCCTGGGGAAAGTATCGGTGAAGGAAATACAGGTAACCCTTGACGGAACTGCTGCTGTTCATGATGTCCGCCGCAGGCTGAAAGACGGAAACCCTACCTTCAGCAAGATTATCGACGGGATCGACAAAGCCCTTGAAGCAGGTTTTCCGGTAAACCTTCGCATGGTGGCCGACAGGGAAAATATCAGCCAGCTGCCTGAATTGTCGGAACTTGCCGTTCAAAAAGGATGGACCCGTAATCCGCTGTTTAAAACTCAGATCGGCCGCAACTATGAATTGCATTATTGCCAGGAAACACCAGGCAACCTGCTGAGCCGCGTGGAACTATGGGAACAGGTATACAGCATGGCCCTGGAATATCCATGGATCGCAGAATTCCACAAACCGGCCTTTTCGGTAGCCCGGTTTCTTTCGGAAAACGGAGAATTACCCTCCCCTCTTTTCGATTCCTGCACCGGATGCAAAACCGAATGGGCGTTTGATTATACCGGCCGTATTTATTCCTGTACGGCGACTGTGGGCAAGAGGGAAGAAGCGTTGGGAACATTCTATCCCGAAATATCCCTTGAAAGAGACAAGGTATCGGAATGGGAACAACGGGATGTTTTGAGCATTCCCGAATGCAGGGACTGTAATCTGCAGCTCGCATGCGGCGGCGGATGCGCTTCTGTTGCCAAGAACAAAACAGGCCGTTTGAACACGCCTGACTGCAGGCCGGTGAAGGAATTGCTGACCCTGGGGATGGCGTATTATTATGAATTTGAAGATTTGAAGATTTGAAGGTTTGAAGACGGAATAGTTTACAGATTTACAGATTGACAAGTTTACAGATTAAATGCCTAAAACACTTACCTTTCGAATCCTCAAATTTTCGAATCTTCAAACCCAACCTGTTAATCTGTTATTCTGTTATTCTGTTATTCTGTTATTCTGTTATTCTGTTATTCTGTTATTCTGTTAATCTGTTAATCTGTTAATCTATTTATCTGTTAACCTGTCAATTTGTTAACCTGTTAACCTGTTAACCTGTCAATCTGTTACCTCATTAATAATTTTGCTCATTTGTCTTTTGTCTTTTATCTTTGTTCTGGGTTCTTGTTTCTTGTTTCTTGGTTCTTTGTTCTGGATTCTTTGTTCTTGGTTCTTGGTTCTTGTTTCTTGTTTCTTGGTTCTTGGTTCTTGATTCTTGATTCTTGTTTCTTGGTTCTTGGTTCTTGGTTCTTGGTTCTTGATTCTTGGTTCTTGGTTCTAAACCTTAAGCTATGAAAGAAATTAATGCTGCTGATTTTGAACAAGAAGTACTCATGAGCGAAAAAGCCGTGGTTGACTTCTATTCCACCGAATGTCCGCCCTGCGAAGCGCTGGCACCCAAGTTTGAAGCCCTTGCCGGGATATACGGTGAACAGGTAAAATTCATTAAAATATTTCGTCAGCAGAACCGTGATCTGGCTGAACAGCTGGGCGTAAAAAGTTCGCCCACCCTGCTTTTTTATCATAACGGAAAACAGGTCGGGGATAGGCTCACCGGAGGAATAAAAAAGTCAGACATCGTGGCAAACCTGAATTTGTTACTCCCTGCAAGTGAAATACAGCGGTTCGCGGAACGCCAGAAACCCATCCTGACCAGTTTTGATGTGGCCGTCCTGGGAGGTGGTCCAGCCGGCCTCACCGCTGCACTTTACCTTTGCCAGGCAAAGATCAATACGGTACTGATCGATATTGCCCTGCCCGGCGGTCAGGTAGCCACAACCCACCAGGTATCAAACTATCCCGGATTCATTGAACCCCAACTTGGATACATGCTTTCTCACCAGATGTCGGAACAGACCAAACTCTGCGGTACCAGTTACAAGGTGGCCGTCGATGTGGCAAAAGTCGACCTGTTGCAGAAACAAATCGTGATCGATGAGTTCGAGACCATCCAGGCAAAAATGATCGTAATTGCCACAGGTGCTTCACCGCGTTTGATTGGGATACCCGGAGAAAATGAATTTAAAGGGAAAGGCATCTCCTATTGTGCTACCTGCGATGCCAAATATTTTCATGAAAAAGAGGCGGTGATCATCGGAGGGGGCAATACCGCCATTGAAGAGTCGGAATTCATCTCAAAATTTGCCTCCAAAATAACGATTATCCATCAGTTTGATAAATTGACCGCAAACAAAACAGCACAGGATAAGGCCTTTGCTAATCCGAAAATTACCTTCATGCTCGAAAGCGAACCCAGGGCCATCGAAAAGGCGGGCGATCGCATGCGCACCACAGTGGAAAACCTGAAGACCGGACAAAGGACAATCGTTGAATCCGACGGCATCTTCATTTTTGTAGGCATGAGTCCGAATACCGGTTTATTTGGAAAGGTGCTCACCTATGATCCATGGGGGTACATAAACACCGACGAGGATATGCAAACCAATATCGAAGGGATCTATGCTGTGGGTGATGTACGCAGCAAAAAGTACCGGCAAATCACGACGGCAGTGGCAGATGGCACAATTGCAGCCATTGCCATTACAAGGAAAATTGATCTTACTTCTTAATTCACACAATGATAGCCTGTTGCGGTCTTTTATGCGACACCTGTACCATCCATCTGGCAACAATGGAACCGGACACCTCCAGGAAGGCAGCGATGAGGAATGAAATTGCTGCGGT
>JAGDMB010000313.1 GCA_017860375.1 Bacteroidota bacterium
ACCCTTCCCGACAGGAAAACATCACCGCAGATCCGCTCACCTTCATAGCTCTTTTGCTGGCAGTCGACTTCAACAAAAAAATTCTCGTCCATGACAGCCGATTATCGGTTCTTTTTCTCGTCTTTATAGAATTCGATGATCGAATTCAGCATTCGTTCAATGTCGGTGGCTCCTTCTCCGAGGAGAAATCCTATCTTCTGCACCATCTCCAGGTTGCGGTCGATCACATCCGTAATGCGGTTGATTACCTCTGCACGCTGAACCTCCGGAGCCCTCATATCACGGACAATGCCGCCAGCGATCTTGCCGCTGACAATGGGGAAGATGGATACATTCAGCAGGTTCTCCCCTACGCTGATATCCCGGTTCTCGATATTTTCATTGTCATTCAGCACAAAGGAGAACAAATTGACAAAATTCGGCGGGATGAGTTTGCTAAGGTCCGCATTTACCAGACCCGGTATCACGGCATTGATTTCCTCGGCCTCTTCGCCGAGAATGGATGAAAACGTGGCATTGGCTTTAATGATCTTCAGTTTGTTATCAACGAAAATAACACCGGCCCTTAATTTTTCCAGTGTGGCATCCGTAAGTTCCGACATCTGAACCGATGCTTCTTTCTGCATCCTGGCATTCTCCTCGGTTTCTTTCAGTTGTTTGCGTGTCTGAGCGAGCTTTTCGTTGAGTTGCCGGATCGATTCCATGTTGCTCATGCTGTTTTTCAGGGCATAGGATATGCACATTTCGGGAATTGCAAGCCCCCGTCCGATGTCAATTGCAAAATCCCTGCAATTGGCATACCCGCATTCCGAGCACGCAACTGCCTCACTGCCCGTTTTTTCAAGCAGGGTAAGGATCTCCGTAATCTTCTCTTCAGGCGGTTCAGGCAGACGCTGATCATCATTCCTGAACGTCCGGCTGTAATCCAGCTCTAAATATTTTTGCAGCTGCTGGTACCATTCCACACGGAAAAACCGCTGCAGCCGTTTGTTGGCAAACTTGATCACCAGGTATTCACTGTACAGCCTGCCACTCTGTTTTGAGAAACCCGGTCCTGCAAGCGAATTGCCCGAAGTGATATGCACGTGCCGGTGTATGAACTTAATGTTATTTTCAAATTCCTGCAGGGCTCCCATCATGGCCTTTATCCCTTCAATGGATATGACATTGGAGGTCACCAGGTTTTCATCCATATCGGCAGCCTGAATAATCCCGTTGGTAAGCGGGTACAAGGCTCCTTTATAACTTAGCGGGGGATCGAAATCGGAGAATTCCAGGTTGGCCTCATCGATACCAAAATGCCTGAAAAGGCTCCGCAATTCGGTAAATGTAATGGCCACATCGATCCTGCGGTCATCATCGTACAACAGTGCTTCGTCCTTTTTGGCAATATCCGGACCGATATACATGACCTTCACATCGGGACCGTAATGGCTTCGGGCAATCCTTGCCCCAGCGATCATGGGCGATACCAGCGGAGCCAGGTTCCCGATCAGGTTAGGATGGTACTTCTCCACATAGGAAACAATAACCGGATCTGTGGAGGTAATATAATACCGGCCTTTAAAGTCATGGAAAAGAAGCTGGTATTTGTAAGCGATGATATCAACTCCGAAGGAGAGTTCACAGGCATAGGTGATCCCAAGGGCGCGAAGCATGGTGGCAAACTTCCTGTAATCCGTTACGTCATCAAATTCAACGGATATGCTGGGCGAAAGCAGTGCCAGTACTTTCTCGCCTGAGGACAGCAAGGCTTTTGCATCTTCAAGCGAACTGCGGAAAAAAATGGTTTTCTCACTGCAGGTCATAATACACGCTCCACAGCCGATACAACGACCCGGATTGACCTCCGGGTAACCATCCGATTTGTTTATCAGAATGGCTTTTACCGGACAAGTCCGCACACAAGTGTAGCATTTGGTGCAACCTCCGTTTTCTATTTTTACCAAGGGTTCCAAGTCCTATCCTCCGGTTTTAATCAGATCACCCAGGGATTCCTTTAATATCTGCTGGACATTATCTTCACTGACATGGTTAAACATTCTACCTCCGATTTTGATATTGGGGCCTTCAATGCATTCGCCAAAGCAATGATCGCCCTTGAAGAAAACCTTTTCGGTAAGGCCATTATGAACGACAAATCGCTGAATGATCTTCAGCAGGTTTTTATTTCCTCTTGAAAAGCAGGAACTGCCCAGACATATTATTATTTCCCGCCGGTGATTCATGGTTCTGCTATTACGATTCGTAAAGATAAAAAAGAAATGATCGATATGGATACATCGTCCGGCATAAATCATCAACATACACGATAAGTGCAGACAAGGCATTGTCTTGTCCCTGCTGAAAATATGTTTTTTTTTCCTATTTTAGCTCCCCGACATATTCCTGCATGAAAACACTGCCCGAAAAAACCGTAAAACGGCTCAGCGAATACCGTAGAACCATGCTTCGCTGCCTGGATGAAGGCAAAACACACATTTACTCATACGAACTTGCGGATTTGCAGAATATTACCGCAGTCCAGGTCCGCCGCGATATTATGTTCATCGGCTATTCGAGCCAGGGCCGTATGGGATATGATATCAGGGATCTCACGAATGTCATCGGCAAGATCATTGACCCCGGGGAAGTGATGAATCTTGCCATTGTTGGGTACGGCAACCTGGGGAAGGCCGTTTCAGCTTACCTTTTAAACCGCAGACCCATGCTTAAGCTGGTTGCGGCTTTTGATATTGACCCCAGGAAAATCGGTTCCGCCCTTTCCGGTATTCAATGCTATCCAATCGAACGGTTGCGGGAAATGATAACCTCCCTTGACATCCGGATTGCCATTCTTTCCGTTCCGTCGCCTGCCGCTCAGGAAACCGCAAAAGCACTTGTTGCTTCCGGCATCAGGGGAATTCTCAACTTCACCACCATCAACATCAACGTACCACCCGATATTTCACTGGAGGAGATGGATATCATCACTTCCATTGAAAAAGTCGCGTATTATATAAAACATCACCGGTAAACTTAACGGACCAAGGCCCTTTTCGAGGTTGCAATTCTTTATTTTACTGTGTATGATATTGGAAGGACAGGATATTCGATTGAGGCAATTTGAAGAGAAAGACATTCCTCCTCTGGCCTTTCTCTGCAACAATAAAAAGATCTGGGATAATGTCAGGGATTTCCTCCCCTTTCCTTACACAGAGAAACATGCCCAGGAATTCGTCCGGACCTGTCAGGGGGAAGATCCGCAGGTTACGTTTGTCGTTGAATACAAGGGCAATTTTGCAGGTTGCATCGGGCTTGTAAGGCAGACCGACATCTATAAGCTGACGGCTGAATTGGGGTACTGGATTGGAGAACCTTACTGGGGTTTAGGTATTGCAACAAAATCAGTCAACCTGATCGTGGATTATGGATTTGATCAGCTGGGCCTGGTAAGAATTTTCACGGGAGTATTCGACTTTAACAAAGCATCCCAGCGTGTGCTGGAAAAGGCCGGTTTCAAGCTGGAGGGAATATTTGAAAAGAATGTGCTGAAAAACGGAAAAATCCTCAACGAATACAGATACGGGAAGATCAACCGTGGTCTCCTCTCCTGTCAAACTGATTAATTCATTGGCATATGGTAAGAATTGGGTATTTCGTTTTATTATCGACACTGCTCTCCGATTCGTGTGAAAAGGCTGTGTTAATTGATCCGGAAGGGATTGAAACGAACATTGCTGCGGACTCTATCGTTTTTGCCCAGATCGGTGATTTTGGTGCTTCGGGTTCTGCGGAAGC
>JAGDMB010000314.1 GCA_017860375.1 Bacteroidota bacterium
GCAGGCAATTCCATCCGGGACATTATCCCGTTCAACCATATAGTGTCCAATGCCCTGGGAACAGGCTTCCCTGAATATCGGGGCAAAATCGATTATTCCGCTGCCCGGACAATTAAAATCCATTGTTTCGCCGGGGGCCATATCTTTTACGTGCAGGATTAAATATCTTCCGCTGTACTTCTTAAGGAGTGACAGCGGCTCGGCTCCTCCCTTTGCAGCCCAGTATATATCGAGCTCGCATTTTACTAGTTTGTTGTCGGTGTTGGTCATCAGGTAATCAAAGGGAAGGCCTTCTTCCATAGGGATGAATTCCTTGTCGTGATTATGCCAGCAGAATGAGAGACCATTCTCATGGCATTTGTGCCCCAGGATATTCAGCCTTTCCACACTTTTCCTGCAATCATCAAAACTAAAAGGACCTCCTGTTAACCATGGCCAGTAAGTAATTGCAATTTTCATCTCAAGTTTCCTGATAAGATCAAAGCTCTCCATTAGTTCCTCATCACCTGCGGTGAAATTTATTCCGCCGGCAACAGGCTTAAGGCCGATATCATTAAGAAAGGCAAGATAGCTCTCAGCCGATTCACCCAGGTAACTTCCTGTTTCAATTTCGGTGTATCCGAATGAGGCTGCCATTCTGAGAACAGCTTTCCAGTCGTCTTTGAGTTCATCGCCAATGATTCCTGAAATAAAGCCAAATTGCTTTAATCTTTTTCTGGCTGGAAACTCGAAACTGTTAGTTGGCAACGAAACAGCAGCAAATAAGGCTGCAGTGCTGGTTAAAAATTTTCTGCGCGTAATCATTTTTGTCAATATTCAGGTAATAGCCATGGTTGTCTGTAAACCGGTGCTATAAAAGTGTTTGCTTTTTCGCTGTTGGTGAAGCGGTTGCTGGTATTGTCCCATAGCAGGACGGATTCTCCGCAGCGGGCTGCAATATTCGGAATATGCACATGCAGTGCTGCAATCCTCGCTGTTTCAGGAGGGCATGCCTGTTTGTTGCCATCCCTGATGCAATCTATGAAATTCCTCACATGTTCTCCGTGAGATTCTCTGCCTTCGGTGAACCTGTATTCGTCGGTTTTCGGTTTTTTCCCCTGACCATCCCATTCGGGATAGAGTATCAGTTTTGAACGGTCGACGACCAGTGTTCCATTATCTCCGATGAAAGCAAGCCCGTATGACGAATCATAGGGCCCTCTGGCAATTCCTCCGGTCATATCCCAGTTGATCACAAAACTATCTTTTGGATAAACAATAGTCATCGAATCGAATGTTTCCCTGCTTCTTGGTTCGGGAAATGTATTAGCCCCGTAAACCAGTACTTTCTCAGGTGGCTCCTTTATATCACCGGCCCAAAGTGATATATCGAGAAGGTGTACACCCCAGTCTGACATCAGGCCGCCGCCGTAATCCCAGAAATGGCGCCATGATCCGTGAAACCGGGTTCTGTTGAATGTTCTTTGCTGTGCTGGTCCGAGCCACATATCAAAATCCACACCTTCAGGAACAGGTTCATCGGGAACTAATTGCTGTCCGACTCCATATTCGAAATTAGCCCAGATATTTATCCGGCGAAGTTTTCCGATAGTGCCGCCTTTAATGAGCTCCACAGCTTTCTGGAAAATGAAACCACTGCGTTGCTGCTGACCAACCTGCACAATTAATTTATTATGGTAATCGGCGGCTTTTACCATAATGGCACATTCAGCAATGGTATTGGCCATCGGCTTCTCCACATAGACGTGCTTGGCAGATTGCAGGGCAAAAACAGTCAAAAGGCAGTGCCAGTGATCCGGTGTTCCAATAATTACAGCATCTATGTCCTTTTTCTCCAGAAGCTTGCGGAAATCCTTGAATAACTGAGGCGACTGATTATATTTCTTCTTTACATCCGCTGCCCTGTTATTAAGTATCGGATCGTCGACGTCACATAATGCTATACAATTTACACCTGGATTAGAGAGATGATGTTCAAGAATTCCGAATCCCATGTTCCTGCATCCTATCAGTCCCACATTAAGAGTATCACCTGGTGCTACACCTGATGTCCACGCAGCAGACGGAATGATAGTGGTCAGTCCAAGTCCTGCCGAGGTTAACGAAGTTTTGCGGATAAATTTTCTGCGGTCCATTCTTTATAAATATATATAATAGTCATAATCTTCTCATTACCGGTTTCGGGGCAATCTATATAATCTATGAACTTATTGCGGAAAAGAGCGGGATGAAAGATGCGGAAGTATATATTATTTTCATTTAAATGTATAAGATAAATTTAATATTACAATATTCTATCTCCGATTATCAGCACCCATAGATCTTCCAATATTCGAGGCGTTGCTCAACCGATTTTCGGGGTTTTTCGCAGGATTGAGTTATTTGTATTCTAACCATGCAGTTGCCGAACAATTTTTATCAGCGACAAACCGTATCCACCTGGCCTGAAAATCTTCCGGGAATTGGTAAGCAAACTTCTCACCTGGTCCTACGGAAACTTCTTTATAAAGCATCCAATGCCCATGCCCGATTGGTTCAACTTCAATTTTAAAAGTAACCGTATCTCCAGAGTCATGTGAAATCTCCAAAGAACGTTTATCATAAAATCCGATAAGATAAGGATCAGAGGGTTCTCCCGATTTTACCAGTGATTTTTTCCAGGGTCCCCCGTGCCCAACCGGTTTGCCCATTTCCCATAAATCGTCAATATCACCTACCCATACGGCTGCCTTCCCGTCGTTGGACCGAACAACATGTCCCCCTGCTTTTGCTTCTGGATCAATCCCGGTCAATACCAGCAAACCCCGGTACGAAGTGTAATCATGTATCCAGTAACTATGCGATGCAACCGGCCTGATTTTGGCAAATCCGTCTGCATTTTCGGCAGGAAGTTCGTAAAAAGTTCCGGCAGCATTAAACAGATCACGTTCGGTTGCCACCTCGCGACATATTCGCGAATAGCCTGCATCCGTTAGCTGCTTGTATTCACTCTCTCCCAAAGGTAATCTCCAGCGACGATTCTTATCGTCGGTAATCAACACCGAAGACTCTTCAATGTCGATAACATTATGTGGTATGATAAATCTGTCTTTTATGAATGTTTGGGTTTCCGGATCATCTTTACTTAGAAGGTTCAATTTTTCATCCAATTCGTAATAACCAGCGTCGTTCGCCTGTCCGTTTTCGAAGTGCACTGCCGAGATGCCAAGCGCACGACGGTCATTACCCAATCCGTACAACAAACCTCCAACTGATCTTTTACCGGAAACATCTGCCAGGCCCTGAAAGATGGATGAAGGAGATTTCTGTCGATTATCGGATGGTGAATAATTAAAACTTACGGTGGCTGTGGTTGACGCATTTACCGAAACCCTTATCCATTCGCCCGTTTCGGCGGCATTGAATGAAACCATCTCCGAACTTTCAGGAGCCACTTTCACAATTCTTAAAACAGTGTAGATGCCATTGCCATTTTTATCAACTTCAAAAACAAAATCTACTTTGCTTTTACCCTGATTATAGATCCATGCTACACGCTTTGGCCATCCTGAAAACAAGAAAGGTTCAGAAAACTCTCCGGCTTGAATTTTATCATTTAACCAAACCGAACCTGCAGCAGTTGCCGGACCCAGTTGGTCGGGCTTTTCAGGCGAAGTGAACCACAAGTTGGAGTTGGATTGACCTGGGCCTTCTATTCCTCCTTTGTGTTTTCTTTTATTCAGAAATTCACGTTGAGCCGAATTATCACAACCAAATACCAATTGGCCATTCCAGCAGG
>JAGDMB010000057.1 GCA_017860375.1 Bacteroidota bacterium
ATAACCGCCCGTTTGCTGGCCAATTCCACTATCTGGAACAAGTTTGACGAAACCAAATTTGATGAGGGTACAGCAGCCCTGACCTTTGATTTCGTAGGAACCGATGATGGCGGTATTGAAGGGGAATATACAGCCGGTCTGGATGACGCCATACCCAATACGGTGGCCATGTTCGAAACGGTTGCCAGTGGCGACTGGACTGATGTTTCCATCTGGCAAACCGTTCCCACAGGTGGTTTGGTTCCCACCGGCGGACCATGCGGAGCTATAATACGGATCAATGCAGCGCATACGGTGGATGTGAACAACGATGGTGAAGTATACATTTACCGGTCGCAGATCCTTGGAACCCTGAACCTGAATACCACTTACCAGCACCGTCTGGGTAATGTGACCGAAAACGGCACCATCCGGATGGTGGACATGAATAACCTGCCAGCCGGCGACTATACCGGAACAAATGGCTTCATCACCGCCACCGGTGGTACGCTGGAATATGCCGGAACTACCGATTACTCGGTGTTATCCGATATACCTTTATTTAACAGTGTGGTATTCAGTGGCTCTGGCGATCGCGAAATGCCCAACCTCGATTTGCTGGTTTACGGGAATATTACCATTGCCGGACCCGATGTCGTCAATACCTTTAACAGAAGAATCACCCTCCGGGGTAATCTGAGCATGACTTCCGGTACCTATTATGCAGGTATTGGTGCCTCTGAGATAATTTTTACCGGAACCAGCGCGCAATCCCTTACCGGTAACTTTACAGCAGCCAACAGCAGTGCCTTTTACAACCTGAAAATAAACAAGTCAGCCTCGGATGTAACACTGGGCAGTGCGGTTGAAATTTCCAGAAACCTTACCCTGACCGATGGCAACATTATCACCACCGGCGCCAATATTCTTACCCTTACGAATCCTTTAAGCACAGCCGTATCGGGTGGATCCTCCGCCTCCTTTGTGAATGGCCCGCTGCAAAAATGGATTGACGATGCTGATGGCTTTATGTTCCCGGTGGGAAAGGGTTCAAGGTATGGCTATTTTTCGGTCACCAATACGAACACTACCGGAACGCAGATCTGGAAGGCCGAGTACAATACCTCCTTCAGCGATTATCTGGATCCTTTGGCACCCTTGATCGCCGTGAGCAGCAATGAACACTGGCAAATAACCGGACCTGCATCCGGAACCTGCCTGGTTACCGGCCGCTGGGACAATCAGAGCGACATTACTCCTTTAACGGCCAGCGGTGCTTCTAATATGAACATGGCGGAATATAACGGAGCGGACTGGGCCAATATTGGTAACGGAGGTTGGACGGGCGATGACTATAACGGCACACTAATTTGTTCCTCCATCGTGACACCGGGTACATCCGGCAAATATTATACACTGGGCTCAATAGCCGGATTGTTGCCAAGAATAAGGTTTTCGGGTGCATTGCAGGTTTGCTCCGGCGTATCAAACAATGTCACGGTTGACTTTGCAAACGGATCACCCAATTATGATTTCCGGTATTCGATTGACGGAGCAGGTTCCTACCAGGCAAGCGGATTGCCGACTGCATCTGATCCATTCTCCTTTACCGCCATCACTTCGGGAAGGTACCGGATCATAGCCGGCTCATTTACGGCAAATGGAGTGACCGGCATTGTGGATACGGTTTCCGTGTATATTATTGCCCAGCCTGCCCAACCGACAATTTCTCCTGCAGACGGAGATCCTTTGCTTACATTCTGTGCAGGCGGAAATGTAACGCTGACTTCCAGCGCAGAAAGCAGTTACCTGTGGTCAACCGGGGCCACCACTCAGGCCATTACCGTGGATACTTCCGGAGGCTTTACGGTACAGGTCACGAATGCATCCGGGTGCACCAGTATTGCCTCCGCCGTAAAAACGGTCACTGTAAATCCTTTGCCCATCATTACCCTTACCGGTTCTGCAGTCCTCTGCTATGGAGAAACAGCCATTTATACCACCGGGAGCGGTATGTCCAATTACAGCTGGACAATTTCAGCGGGTGGATCGGTTTCAGCCGGTGGAGGAATAAACGACAATACCGTCACGGTTCTTTGGGATCTGGTCTCCTTTCCACCAGTCCCTTCCTTACAGACAATCGCTGTAAATTATGATGATTCCAACGGCTGCAGCGCCTTGTCTGATGAAACGCTGGACGTGAGTGTGTATAAAACGCCCGATACAGGACCGGCATATTTTATACCGAATGATTATGAACCCTGACGACTCTTTTAATAACAGGCAACTACTTGAATTAAAATAATAATAGAGTAATAAATAATGTTTTGTTTAACTAAACTTTTGTAAAATGAAAAAGAGTAACTTTTTGAAGACTGTTCTGGGCGTTGCAACTGCAATGCTGATGACGGGTAATGTGATCGGGCAGGTAGAAGATTCCGATTATGAGCTGTATGATGCAGATCGGCTGGCTCCTGATTCGGTCGACTATGTAACATTCAAAACAGGTGGTACGACCATGGGCTACTATGCTGTGCCCGATCCGGTGTACCATCCAAATTACAATGTTGCCGGTTCCTGGAATATTACCAATGGATTCACATGGAACTGGACAAATCCAACCCATCCGGGCACTGCAGTGACTTTTACTCCGGCATCTCCGGTACCGGATACGAATTATGTCCGGATTACCTACCCTATGCTGGGTAATTATGTGATCAATGTCGCCGAGCGGGCACCCGCCAGTTTCGGTAGTTGCGAGGATGCTACCCCGACCGTTATGAACGTGACACTCATCAATCCTCCTACAGGTACGGCCGCCATTAATCCTGGTGTGTTGTGGCAGGAGATAACTCTGAACCAGGCTTATCAGATTTGCGGACCCCAGGTTGCACAGACCGTGTCTGTTGCATTTAATGAAGCCGTACCAAACCATATGGGATCCTATGCCTTCCAGGTAACGGAAACCATAGAATTGCTTGACGGTACAGGCGGTGTGATAGCAACTCCGCAAGCGGAAACCGTTATCCAGGATTTCCCGCTGGCCGGAAAACTGAAAGGAAGCAACTTGGGTACTCTGCCTGCTGCTGCTTTTACGACAGCTACCCCTGTTTTTACTTATTCATTTGCATCGGACGCTCTTGCTATTCAGCAAAATGCAGGAATTGATGCCAGAACAAGGTATACCTATAAAGTAACAAGGACCGGTGCCGCAGCGCAGAATGGATTTGTATCGGCTATCTCCCATAAATCGGATTATATATCAGGTACGGTGAACTATTACAATTTCACAAATCAAACCGTGTATTTCATCGTGAACCCGACACCTGCAACCGGTACGATTTATTACATACCTAATGATTTCAATTATTAACAGACGGATTTCTCATCATATCGTCTGACATAAACCCGGCAAACTTCATTTCCTGAAGTCAGCCGAGGTGTAAATTATTATTACATACCCGAAAGGTATGGTATTATGGTTTTAAAATATGGATATTAATTCCGGAACAGTCTATTATTGATCCGAACGCGTAACATAGTAACTCTTTTGCTTACCATATACTCCGTGCTGGGGTACGGGCAGGTTTTGCCATATGTCTGTACGGGCAGCACGGAGGAATATGGTGTTTCCGGATTTCCCGGTTCAATTTTTATCTGGGAGGTCCAGGGAGGGGATGTTATTGCCGGAAACAATAATGATACCGTTATTGTGCAATGGGACATGCGAAGGGGAGCGCACCGCATCCAGGTGACCGAAATAACCGAGTTTGGCTGTGAGGGCATTCCGGTGTCCGCCAGTGTGAATGTAACTTCACCCTATGCCGATATAGGCGATGAAAGTGCAATTTGCGAAGGCGACAGTATGGTATTTGATGCGGAAACCAACTATTTCACTCCATTGGTCTACCTCTGGAACGACAGCAGCACACAATCAACGTATACAGCGAAGGAAGAGGGCATTGTATGGGTCAGGGTATCCGGCACCGACGGATGCTCCGATTACGATTCGTCGTACCTGACCGTAAATTCCTTGCCACTTGTTTATCTGGGTGAAGATACGACCCTTTGCGGCGATGAAACCCTTGTGCTGGATGCCGGATCAGGCTATTCCTTCTATGAGTGGTCAAACGGTGATGTGATCAATCCAAGAGTTGTCGACGGCCGTCATACGGAAAACGATACCATTTGGGTGATGGTTACGGATGAAAACGGATGTACCGGATCAGATACCATCGTACTGATCGTCTGTGATTTCTACCAGTACTTCACCGACATTCCCAACACCCTTACGCCAAGCCATATCGATGGCAAAAATGATGTATGGCAGATTGACAATATCGATCTGTTCCCCGATGCAGTTGTGGATATCTACGACCGGTGGGGCAGGCTGATCTACCATGCAGAAGGACTCGACCCACTGAACGTGTGGGACGGGAGATCCATGTCGGGAAAGGAATTGCCCATGGACTCCTACTATTATGTAATTGACCTGAAATACAAAGGCCTTGAGCCCCTTGTGGGATATATCAATATTGTGAGATAATATGGAAAACTCCGGGACAATGGAAAATAAACCGTAACTGATGTTGCAAATTATCTCTGCGATGAAACGAACGATGAAGGCAGCGTTGCACATTCTGGGTTTTATGACTGTACTGCTGGCATGTGAAACGCTAAAATCACAGCAGTTGCCCATATACAGCCAGTATATGATGAACAGTTACCTTCTGAACCCCGCAGTGGCGGGTCATGAAGGGTACACTTCCCTCAACCTCACGGTCAGGGAGCAGTGGGTGGGGATTGAAGATGCTCCATCCACCTATGCATTCAGTGCACAAACCCGGTTGTTACGGAACAGTTTTATTTCAAAATCAGCCAATATCCGCAAGCGCCGAAAAATCGCCTCGCGATCGGGCAGGGTAGGCATGGCGGCCTATGTATTTTCCGATTTCAACGGTGCCTTTAACCGCACCGGCCTGCAGGGTACTTATGCCTATCACATTCCCCTTGACCGGTCTCAGTTGTCATTCGGGCTGTCCCTGACTGCATTTCAGTTCCGGATGAACGAGGAAAAAATGAGGCTGCATGATGCCGACGATGAACTGCTGCTGAACACAAGGAAAACGGCAATAATTCCCGATGCCAACGTCGGTGTGTATTATACCGATCCGAACTTTTATGTAGGTTTTTCTGCCATGCAGCTTTTCGAGAGTCTGCTGAAACTATCCGATGGAGATCTGGGCCCGGGATTTAAAATGGTGCGTCATTATTTTCTGATCGGAGGTTACCGGTTTGAGATCAACCGGGATTTAATTATCGAACCCTCCATTCTTTTCAAAACGACGGAGAAATTCGTCAGCCAGCTCGACATAAATGCCAGAGTAATGTTTAACAAACAATACTGGGCCGGTCTTTCATACCGTACAGGAGGCAGCTACAGTCTTTCCGAAGAATCAATCGACGGCGTCGGTTCCTCTGTTATTGTAATGGGAGGTGTGAAAGTTGACAAGTATTATTTTGGCTATGCCTTTGATTACACCCTCAGTGCGATCGGAAAGCGAAGCTGGGGTTCACATGAATTCATGGTGGCTGCTAAATTCGGGGATACCGCCCGCCGGTACAGATGGCTCAACCGGTATTGACCTTTTATTTGTTGAAAGAACTTACCTGGATTCCTTTATTCATATAATGCTTCTTATAATCGTACTGCAAAAGATGCATGATCAGCCCGTCGCTTCCTGTTTCCTGGTAGAGACTTTTTGATCCTGAATCAAGATATTGAAATGACCGGGTCAGGATTAATTCATCTTTTTCATTGCTTATTTTAATTTCTGAAAGCAGTCCTTTTTCGTTATAGCCGTAATCCTCTTTTCGGATAGATGTTCCCTGATCCGATGATTTTGTAATAATGACCAGTTGTTCAAGCTTACCATCAGGTCCGTACAGATAGGTGTGACTTTCCGATCGGATCCCATCAAAAAATGCAGGCTTGTTTTTCCGTGATTCCCCGATCAGCTGTCCCGATTCATTGTATGCATATCCGATCTTTTGAATCTTCTTCCCGTTCTGCCTGGTGATCTTTTGCGCCAGACGGTTTCCCGGTTTATACAGGTTACTTTCCTTCCGGGTAAGGGTCAGCATATTGTTCTTCATTTCGAAGGTCGATACGGCCAGCACATTTCCTTCCGGATTGTATTCAAAATGGTGGATGTAAAGCAGGGAATCATGTGCATTATAGCATTCTTCGGTGAACAAACGGTGGTCCCTGTAAAAATAAAAGATATAGTTCGAGATTTGTTTTGTAATGCTATCATAATTTATTTCCCTGAACAGGGTATCGTCCGGTGTGAAAAATTTCTGGTTAATGGTAATATGGCCCTGGGTATGCTTTCCATCCGGAATATAATGCAGATAGGTGAGTTGTATTTTTAAGGTATCGGCTGCCTGCATGGCGGGAATTGCAGCAAAGTGAAATATTATCATGAAAAGTCTTATGGGATTCCGCAAAATAAGACCGATATCCAAACGTATTTTCACCCTGTAATACCTTCCCATGGCGAACCAACTTTTATTTTTCATCGCAATAGATTGAAATTAGTTCATCACCGTCTTTGAATCCGAGCTCTCTGGCCTTCATAAGATCAGGACAGGCATCCTGTATCCGGTTCATTGAAATATTTGAAACCGCACGGGTGTAATATGCGTCCGCGTATCCCGGACGGTATTCGATGGCTTTGTTGTAATCGAAAATCGCCTCGGGATGCATCTGCAGGTTTCCCTTTGAAACGCCACGGTTAAAATAAGCTTCTGCAAGCAGGGTGTCGAGAGCGATTGCTTTATCATACCAGAGGAGGGATCCCTGATAATCCTTTTTCATTGAACTGAGAACCCCCAGGGTGAGATAAGCATGAGCATTACCGGGCTCCAATTTAAGGACTTCCCGTATATCCCGCATGGCCTCTGAAATTTTTTGCTGCTGGGTATACGCCAATGCCCGGTTATAATAAGCTTTTCCGGGTTTGTGTTTTTTCTCAATGGCCGTGGTGAAATCCGCTATGGCAGCGTCAAAATTCCCCTCCCTGGCATATGCCGCTCCCCGGTTAAATATGGCTTCTGCGTTACCGGGATTGAATTCCAGCGCTTTATTGAAATCGTGTATGGCGCCTTCCAGGTCTCCCAGGTTTAGTTTCAGATAACCAAGGCTGGCAAAAGCGGCCTCATTTCTGGCATTCTCTGCCAGCTGCCGGTTATAATTATCAATCGCCTCCCTGTAATCATCCATGGAGGATCGTCCCTCGTATTTTTTCAGGAAAGCCTCAATTCCCTCCTTGTCAAGTTCCATGGCCTTTCTGTAATCAGCAACCGAACCCATGAAATCACCCAGCCCTGCCAGGGATATTCCCCGGTGGTAATACGCCCGGGCAGACAAGGAATCAAATTCCAGAACGGTATTGAAATCAGTGATTGCCTCGGGATGCTTCATTTTCCTGGAAAAGATCATTCCCCGGTACAGATGCGCTTCCGGTACCAGGCTGTCCAGTTTGATTGACCGGTTCACGCGATCCAGGGCGTCATCATATTGCCTCAGGAAATACTGGGCCCTGGCAAGTCCAAGCCATGCCGGTGCGGATGTTTTCCTCCATCGGATCGCTTTCTCGAATGAGGCAATCGCTTCATCGTATTTTCCCTCTTCGATCGATGCGTTTCCTTTCGTGAAATAATTCGTAAAGAACCGGGTTCGCGAACCGAGCAGGAAGACGACAATGAGGATGCAAAGCAACAGGGCTGTCAGACTGATCACAAAGGTCCTTTTTGCCATCCGGTTTTCAGATTATTTTGACTCACTAAAATAGAACATTTTCAGCATTATTGCACGAAGTCAATGCTTCTTTCCTTGCGCATCATGGTAAAGGACCCGCGGGGAATACCGGATTCCTTTTCGTGCCGGCTGAAAGGGACACGGAAGAATCCAGATTCTGAATATTCCGTATATTTGCCATGCAAAACAGGTTGTCTTTGATGCCAATACCAAACAGAATGAAAGCAATGATGCTCACCGGCATCCGTCAGATGAAAATGATGGAAGTGCCTTTTCCCCAGATGCAACGTGAAACGGATGTGCTGATTCGGATGAAAAGGCTTGGCGTGTGCGGGAGTGATATCCATTATTATACCGCGGGAAGGATCGGCACGCAGGTGGTACGTTATCCTTTCCCTGTGGGGCATGAAGGAGCAGGCATAGTGGAAAAGACAGGATCCGGTGTCACCCTTGTCAGACCGGGAGATTGTGTTGCCATTGATCCTGCAATGCCTTGCGGCCATTGTGACCAGTGCATTTCGGGTCGTCCGCATACCTGCCGGAATCTTAAATTTCTGGGTTGTCCCGGGCAGGCGGACGGTTGTCTTTCGGACTATGTTGTGATGCCGGAGACCAGCTGTTTCCCTCTTCACGGGAATCTGACACTCGATCATGCCAGCCTTTCAGAACCCCTTGCCATCGGGATATATGCCGTTCAAAAATCCGTCGGGGTAGAAAATGCAGCCCTCGGCATCCTGGGTTTCGGACCAATAGGCATGAGCGTTTTGCTGGCAGCCAGGGCACAGGGAGCAAAAAGGATCATGGTGACCGACAGGATCGATGAGCGGCTTCAGATGGCTATGAATGCCGGCGCTTCCTACGCCGGAAATCCCGATAAACAGGATGTGGTAAAGGATATCCTGCACAAGGAACCCCTTTTACTGGATGCGGTTTTTGAATGCTGCGGCCGGCAGGAGGCCCTGGATCAGGCCGTAAGCCTGCTCAGACCGGGAGGGAAGGTGATGATTATCGGAATACCCGAATTTGACCGCTGGTCCTTTGATGCCGCAGAGATCCGAAGAAAGGAAATTGACATTCAGAATGTAAGGCGTCAGAATAATTGCACGGAAGAAGCACTGGATATGATTTCCAGGGGACTCATTCCGATCGATCCCATGATCACGCACCGGTTTCCCTTTGAAAGAACAAGGGATGCATTCGAACTGGTAGCGGATTACAAAGACGGGGTCATGAAAGCGATGATTGAGTTTGAGTGAAGAATTTACTTTTCTGAGGAAAGATACCGGTTGCATTTAATCAGCAATTCTTCGAGGTTGAGCGGTTTGCTGAGGTAATCATCGCATCCGGCTGCCAGGCAGTTTTCCCTTTCGCCGGTCATGGCATAGGAAGTCTGTGCAATGATCGGCAGGTCTTTGTTGAATTGTTTGATCTTGTGGGTGGCGGCATATCCGTCCATCCTGGGCATCTGAATGTCCATCAATACCAGATCGATGGAAGTAGCCTGGCATACTTCCACGGCTTCCAGTCCATCCTTTGCCCGCCATACATTTGCTTTGGCACGCGTCAGCACCGACTCCAGCACCTTGTAGTTCAAATCCTCGTCTTCGGCTACCAGCACGTTTTTGTTGCTCCAGTCAAACAACTGCGCCTTATCCTGTTTGACTTTCTTTTTATCGGATCCAAAAGGACGGGGTTCCGATTCAATTTTTTCCGAAGGGATGGTAAAATAAAAAGTAGAACCGGTGCCCATTTCCGATTCAACCCATATGGTGCCGCCCAGTAGTTCAACCAGGTTTTTGGTAATGGAAAGCCCAAGGCCGGTTCCCCGGAAAGAATCCTTGACGGTATATTCAATCTGGGAGAATCGCTGGAAAATATATTCGAACTTTTCTTTCGGTATACCGATTCCGGTGTCCTTGACAAAGAAAGTGACAGATCCGGTTTCCGTCACATATCCAAATTCAATGAAACCTTCTGTCGTGTATTTGAGTGCGTTTTCAAGCAGATTGCTCAGCACTTGTTTTAACCGCAACGGATCGGTAATGATGTATACGTCCTCCTTCCGGGAAGCCTCACTGATCTTCAATTCCAAATGAGACCGCTGTTTCTTTCCTCTTATTTCGCTGAATACTTCTCTCAATTCGAATAAAAGGTCGGTGATGTTGCAACGGACACGGTTAATGGTCAACTGCTTCGATTCAATTTTCGCCGAATCGATAATGTCATCCACAAGGTGCAGCAGTGTATCTCCTGCAGTCGTTATGTAATTAATATATTCATCGCGTTTTTCCGGTGAAATCTGCGGGTCTTTCAGAAAATTCGAGAATGCAATGATGGCATTCATCGGAGTTCTGAGCTCGTGTGACATATTGGCCAGAAAAGCGGATTTCAGCCGGTCGGATTCCAGCGCATAGCGCCG
>JAGDMB010000315.1 GCA_017860375.1 Bacteroidota bacterium
AAACCATACAAACTGTCGAGCGTATAGTAGAACTGAAGTTTTTTCTGAAGCATTACGACCGTATAATAGTGCTGAGAGACATTCTTGATCAGTTGCTGACACTGCAGATCATAAAATATTTGCTGCAGGTCAGCCTGTGATGTCAGGGTTTTATGACGGGAAATGTATACACTCGGAAAGCGGATACTTTGCTGGATACCGATAACACTTAGTGGAATACTATTCTCGGCAAAATTGTTGGCATCATACCCGTAATAAAAATCAGTCGTACCCAGGTCAAATGATTCTGCTTTAAGTTTGAGGCTTTGCTCCGCCTTAAGCTGATAGGATCTGAGTTCATGATTGTTCGTCAGGGCAAGATCGATGGCTTCGCTGAGGATAATGGGTCTTGACTGTGCTTTGGCAGAGGCAGTAATTCCTCCAAAAGCCAGCATCAGCAATACGATCTGGACCGATTTTTTGCGGAACAGGGAGAAATCCCTGTCGGTATTGGCCAGCATACAGTAAAGCACTGGAAGCACGATCATGGTCAGGAGGGTAGAGGTAATCAGTCCGCCAATGACCACGGTGGCCAGCGGCCTTTGTACTTCAGCGCCGGCGGATGTAGATATCGCCATGGGAAGAAAACCAAGAGCTGCAGCAGCAGCGGTTACCAATACCGGCCTTAGGCGCTGGTGAGTGCCTTGCCAGACACGCTCTCTGACATCACTGACACCATGCTTTTCCAGCTCTTTCAGGTATTCAATCAGCACAATTCCGTTTAACACCGCTATCCCAAACAGGGCAATGAAACCTACTCCGGCGGAAATGCTGAAGGGCAATCCCCTGATCCACAAAAGAAGGACTCCGCCAACAGCTGACAGGGGAATAGCCGTATACACCATCAGGGCTTCCTTGAAAGACTGAAAGGCAAAGTGAAGCATAATGAGTATCAGGATGAGCGCAATCGGGACTGCAATCTTCAGGCGCCTGGAAGCGCTTTGCAGATTCTCAAACTGTCCGCCGTAGGAAATGGAGTAACCGGCAGGAAGGCTGACCTTTTCCTGTACAATTGCCTGCACATCTTCCACAACCGATTGCATATCGCGGTCGCGCACATTGATCCCGATCACAATTCTCCGCCGGGTATTGTCGCGTGATATTTTCGCCGGTCCCTGGGTATAGTCAATGGCGGCCAATTCATGCAGAGGTATATGGCTGCCATCGGGCAAATCAACATATAGGTTCCTGAGATCACTGATTTGCTTTCGGAATTCACCTGAAAGCCTGATTACCAGATCATATCGCTTTTCTCCCTCGAACACACTGCCTGCCGTGTATCCGGCAAATCCCATGGAAACGATCTTGTTTAGTTCAGCCACGTTCATCCCGTATTTGGCGATCTTGCCGCGGTCATACCGGACCGACATCTGAGGCAGCCCGGCTGTCTTTTCAACGGTAACATCCGAAGCTCCTTCCACAGTGGAGATCAAATCCTTAATTTCCAGGGCTTTTTTATACAGGATATCCAGATCCTCACCAAATATTTTCACTGCCACATCAGCTCTGACGCCGGTTATCAATTCATTGAACCGCATTTCAATGGGTTGGGTAAATTCATAGTCAAGGCCGGGTATCACCGAGAGCTTCTCTTTGAATTTCTCTGCCAGCTCATCCTTGCTTGCGGCAGAAGTCCAGTATTTCTTTGGTTTCAGCTTGATGATAATATCGCTTTCCTCCATGGACATCGGATCGGTAGGAACTTCGGCCGCACCGATGCGGCTTACCACCTGTTCCACTTCAGGAAAATTCTTCTTCAATATTTTTTCAATATGGGTTGTGGTCTCAATGGTTTTGCTGAGAGAAGTTCCGGTTTTCATCACCGGTTGTATGACGAAATCGCCTTCATCGAGTGTGGGAACAAATTCACCCCCCATGGTGGTAAACAGAAATACGGCAAAACCCAGTAAACCAATGGCCAGGAAGATTACCCACAGCATGTGATCAAGAGACCAGCGAATCGCAGGTGTATAGCTTCTGGTAATCAGCTCCATTAAACGCTGTGAAATATTTCGTGAGTTTTCCTTCACCGGTTTCAGGAATAAAGAAGCGGCTACCGGTACATAGGTGAAACAAAATATCATGGCGCCAATCAGGGCAAAACTGAAGGTCATGGCCATAGGCCTGAACATCTTTCCTTCCACATTGCTAAGAGATAAAATCGGAATGAAGACAATGAGGATAATGAGCTGTCCGAAAATAGCGGAATTCATCATTTTGGATGCGCCGTCAAACGTTATTTTGTCAATAAGCAATTGCCTTTCACCCTGTGATGTGCCTCCGGCTATAAAATCACGTTCCGCAGTGATACGCAATGCAATAAATTCCACGATGATCACCGCGCCGTCAATAATGATCCCGAAGTCTATGGCCCCTAAACTCATCAGGTTGGCATCGATTCCAAAGACGTACATGAAGGATATGGCAAAAAGAAGGCATAACGGTATGACCGAGGCAATAATGAGCCCCGACCTTATATTCCCCAGCAGCAGTACCACGATGAATATTACGATCAGGCAGCCAAGGATCAGGTTTTCAGCAACGGTTTTTGTGGTTTTTGAAATAAGTTCACTTCGCTCCAGGAATGGATTGATATATACCCCCTCAGGAAGAGATTTCTGAACTTCTGCAACCCTCTTCTTAACCGCTTTTATTACTTCCTTGGAATTTCCGTCTTTCAGCATCATAACCTGCCCCAATACTTTCTCACCTTCACCATTACCCGTGATGGCCCCAAAACGCGTGGCATAACCATACCGCACTTCCGCAACGTCTTCAATCAATAAAGGGGTGCCGTTTACGTTACGGATCACGATCTTTCCGATATCTTCCAGTGATTTTACCAGTCCCTCGCCCCTTACAAAATAACTTTCATTGGTCTTTTCAATATAGCCTCCTCCGGCAACACTGTTATTGGATTCCAGTGCATTAAAGACATCCACGACCGAAATATTGAGGGACCGAAGTACTTCAGGGTTAATGGCTATCTCGTATTGCTTAAGATACCCGCCCCATGTATTGATCTCAACCACCCCTTTGATTCCCGAAAGCTGCCTTTTTACCAGCCAGTCCTGGATGGTCCGGAGGTCCATAGTGGAATATACCGAATCGTATCCTGGTTTTGTGTCAAGAATATACTGATAGATCTCACCAAGTCCTGTTGTTATGGGCCCCATTTCAGGTATTCCAAAACCTTCGGGAATTTTTTCCGAAGCAACTTTTATTTTCTCGGCAATAAGCTGTCGGGGAAGATAGGTGCCTATCCGGTCTTCAAATACAATGGTAACGACTGAAAGTCCGAATTTTGAAACTGACCGTATCTCTTTTACTCCCGGAAGATTAGCCATTTCAAGTTCCACAGGGTAGGTGATGAACTGTTCCACGTCTTGCGTCGATAAGTTCCTTGAGGTGGTGATTACCTGCACCTGGTTATTGGTGATGTCCGGTACAGCCCCGATCGGTATACGACTTAGTGAAAAGAGCCCGAATCCGATTACCGTGATTACAAAAAAGAAAACAATAAGTTTGTTATTGAGACTGAAGTGAATTATTTTTTCAAGCATAGGTTCGGATAATTTAAAAATGGGTGTCAAGGCATGGCTGCAATGCACCCCGCTCTATCAAATATAACAAATTCCTTTATTATTTTCCGGTTTATTTTTCCCAGTTCCCGGATTGCTTTCCGGTTAGCTTATCAATAGTCAACTTCAATATTACAATATCCTTTA